>CANHTV010000423.1 GCA_947463285.1 Verrucomicrobiaceae bacterium
CATGTCATAGTGACAGGGCACCACGAGCTTCGCCGCGCATTGTTTCGCCAGGGTTGCCGCCTCGGTTCCATTGAGGTTGCCGGCCACTCGGCGCTCAGGTTTGTTACCGTTGATCGGCAGCAGCATGAGGTCAAAGTGATGCGGCTTCAGATGCTGAAGCAGTTCCTCATGCCAGAGCGTATCGCCACTGTGATACAGGCAGTAGCCACCTCGCTGGATGATGAATCCAAGGTGGTGAAAGCGGCCTTCGGCGTCTTTTTTCAGATCATTATGTGCCGAGGGGACGCCGATGATCGTCCAGCCGTCTTGAGAAAAACGTTCACCCGCATCCAGGCCGATGATTTCAATCTCGGCGTCTGCCAAACGTTGCCTAGCCTCGCTGAGGATTGGGTGTGGCAGCAGCAGTTTGAGGCCGGGGTTGCTGGCTGCGAGTGGTCGCAGGGTGGCGGCATCTAGATGATCCGTGTGAATGTGACTGGCGGTCACGAGACGGATGCCGTGCAACTTTTCGGGTGCCAGACAACGAGCCGTCATGCGGACGTGGGGCTTGTCCGTGGCCGCGTATTTTTCCGTCAGGGAATCTGAAAGATACGGATCGAGCAACAGCAATGAGCCTTCGTGTTTCAGGAGAAAGCCGCTCTGTCCAAGCCACCAAACATGTAGCCGGGTGTCTAGATCTGAGATGGACGCGATGTCAGCCAGAAGCTGCGCTTCGGATTGAATCGGCTGAATCATGGTACCTCAGGAAAGCTGAGGTTACTTTTCGACTTTGATTTTGGGAATGCTTCCGCTGAGCTTGCCCATCACATCGCTGAAGAAGTTGCCACCTTCAGTTTCCTTGTAGTGGCGCATATGCAGCCCCACAAAGAAGGAGGCGACGAATAAGAAAATGACGATCAGCGCCGTCATGCAGCCGCTTTCTGTGGTGTCAGGGTAGCTACTGGTCTTTCTCAACGCCTGAGGTGGGCGGCGATTGGACTGGGCTTTGCGATAATCCACCGGCGCAGGTGGTGGTGGGGCATCTTTAGCCGGGATTTCTGGTGGTGGAACAAAAATGACTGCCTCTTCTTCAGCCTGAGCTGCAGGGGCTTCTTCACCCAAAGGTGGAGCCTCGCCGACATAAAAAACAGCCTGAATGTCGCCAAAACCTACCCTGTCACCGTCCGCCAGCTTTGCCTCCTCGATTGTGGCACCGTTCACACGCGTTCCATTGCTGGACTGCTGATCGATCACATAGACGCCGTCTTCCTGTGCCTCAATGATCGCGTGATGACCAGAAACAGAAGGACAATCGAGAACGATGACGCTGTCAGGGTGGCGACCTAGAGTTGTCGTTCCTGAATCCAGGGAGTGCGTCATTGATGTGGCATCATCAAGGTGGAATACGAGCGTGGCCATGATCAGAGGGGGATTGAAAAACGAACGGTGGGAGTGAGGAAACCCATCTCACTAACAGAGACTTGGCTTTTTGCGGATGCAATATCTATGTTCGCATAAGTACAATCTCTGCGTAATACTGCTGTCATGTTTTCAGCCCCTCATTCTCGTCGTCACATCCTTGGGTCTGTATTGGCCTGCTTAGGTCTGTTTGCGGCGCAAATATATGCCAGCCCCGCTGAAGAAGCTGAGGCTGCTGCCCAGGCTCTGGCGCGTGATCAGGAAAATCAAGGTTACATGTTCCGCGCTGAGGCCCGCGCCGGAGATCTGAAAAAAGAAGTTGGTAAGGCGGTCCGGATGCAGCTCTTCAAAGGCAACGAATATTGCATCGGCGTCGCCGTGCCTCGTGAATCCGGCATTCATGTCACTGGCGCTGTGCTTGGCTTGGACGGTCAGCCGGTCGGCGAAATCCAGCCTGTTCTCGATGGCTGGGGCTTCCTGCTTTTCTTTAAGCCCCAAAAGACCGGTGTTTATGTGGTGACGATCCGTGAAGCTGAATCCGGCAAGCAGGCCGACACGGCCTGCGCGATCATCACAGGTTATCGTTGAGATCTGGCTTTTATTCTGGTTGCCATGAGAAACCCTGAAGTGCTTCAAGTGCTTCCCCGCAGGTCTTGAGGGAAGCACTCTGAATGCCTGATCGCGGAATTAAATCGCGTCTCGCGTGAGTGAGCCATCGACGAGGCGCATGGCTCCAGGCAGATTGGCGTTTTGCAATCCGAGTGGGAGGCAGTCGTCCGGGAATCCCTGGTAGCAGACGGGGCGAACGAAGCGGTAGATGCTGCCAGTGCCGATGCTGGTGTAAAAACTATGGCTAGCGGCGGGGTAGGGGCCACCATGGTGCATGGAGGTGCAGGGTTCGATGCCAGTGCCGAAGCCATTGAAGATGATGCGACCGACTTTGCGCTCAAGGACTCGAATCAGTGCCGCGTGGGTACGGAGGTCTTCGGCGGTGCCATGGATGGCGGCTGTGAGCTGACCCTCCAAGCTGTTGGCAAAGCGAAGCATTTCCTCCAGCGTGGCGCATTCCGTGACGATGGAACATGGGCCGAAAACTTCGCGGCGGAGTTCTTCATTGCTTTCGAGCACATCGAGTGTGGTGGTGAAGATTCGACAGGCTGCCTGAGAGGCGTCGTTGTTAGGCTCGGCAGCAGAGGTGCCGACTTTTTTCAGGCCGCCGATCGTGCTCCAGACGGCCGTGCCTGCTTCGTAAGCCTCGCAGATCCCGCGATGAAGCATGGTCTGAGGGGCGACTTTGGCTGCATGCTGACCTGCGTTTTCGAGGAAAGTGCCGAGTTCCGGGCTTTTGATACCGAGCACGATGGCTGGGTTGGTGCAGAATTGACCGACGCCCATGGTGACGGAGCCGATGTAAGCTTCGGCAATACCTGCAGCGCGTTCTTTCAAAGCACCAGGAAGGAGGAAGACGGGATTGATCGAACCCATCTCGCCATAGAATGGGATAGGGTGCGGACGGGCTGCGGCGACGTCCATGAGCGCGCGTCCGCCATGGAGGGAGCCAGTAAAGGCAACGGCTTGAGTGATGGGATGGCGGACCAGTTCCGTGCCGATCTCATGACTACGGCCATGAAGCATCGAGAAGCAGGCATCAGGCAGACCAGCGCGGCGCAGTGCATTGAAAACCGCACGGGAGAGCATTTCGCAGGTGCCTGGATGAGCCGGGTGAGCCTTGACGACGACTGGACAACCGGCAGCGAGGGCGCAAACCGTGTCCGTGCCGACGACGCCGATGGCGAAAGGGAAATTGCTGGCACCAAAAATGACAACTGGTCCGACGGGCTGGAGGATGCGGCGCACGTCGGGTTTGGGTGCTGGCACACGTTCCGGCATGGCGCGGTCAATGCTGGCTTGGGCCCATGAGCCTTCTCTGAGAAGGCCTGCGAAGAGTTTACACTGTCCAATAGCACGACCACGCTCGCCGATGAGTCTTGCCATCGGCAGGGCGGTTTCCTGATGTGCACGCTCAAGGAGCGCCTCACCGAGAGCCATGATCTCCTCACCGAGGTAGTCCAGGAAAGTTGCACGCGTCTCGACAGAAGACGTGCGGAGGGAATCAAAAGCTCCATCAGCTGCTTGCAGGGCTTCGTCAGCCAGTTCCGCGTTAGCTTCACCAAAAAAGGGTTCCAATTTCTGATTGGTGGTAGGATTCAGAGCCTGGAAAGGTGCGTGATCAGGAGCGGCTTCGCGGCCTGCGATAAGATGATGTCCGGTGAGCATGTGAGACGTTGGCTAGTGGGTGAGAATCGGGCCTGA
>CANHTV010000424.1 GCA_947463285.1 Verrucomicrobiaceae bacterium
GCCCGTTGCGGCATCGACTACCGAGTGGTCGGTTACATGAAAGACGGTGCGATGTATTGGTTCTTCGTCGGCACTCACGCGGAATATGACCGTCTGCTTAAACAAATCTAAATTTCCCTAACAACCCCAACATCACCATGACAACACCCACACCCACCACACGCCGTGAATTCATCGGCAAAACCGCAGGTGCCGCCAGCGCACTCACCGTCGCTCAATCCGCCTGGGCTGCCGGTAGCGACCAGATCAAAGTCGGCCTCATCGGCTGCGGTGGTCGCGGCTCAGGCGCGGCCAATCAGGCGCTCAGCACCAAGCAGGAAGGCATCGTCCTCCACGCTGTGGCAGATGCCTTCAAGGAAAAGGCCGATGGCTCCCTCTCCAATCTCCGCACCAAGCACGCTGAAAAAGTGCAGGTCGATGATTCCCGCATCTTCACAGGTCTGGATGGCTATAAAAAGGTCATCGACTCCTGCGACCTTGTCATTCTGACCACACCTCCAGGCTTCCGCCCCTACCACTTCGAAGCCGCCATCAACGCTGGCAAACATGTGTTCATGGAAAAGCCAGTCGCTGTGGACAGCCCAGGCGTCCGCAAGGTGCAGGAAATGGCCAAGATCGCTGACGAGAAAAACCTCAAGGTCGTCGTCGGCCTTCAGCGCCGTTACCAAAACTGCTACATCGAAGCCCTGAAGCAGGTGAAGGAAAAAGGCATCATCGGCGACATCGTCTCCGGCCAGGTCTATTGGAACGGCGGCGGCATCTGGTTCCGTGACAAGCAACCCGGCCAGTCCGAGCTCATGTATCAGATCAACAACTGGTACTTCTTCACCTGGCTCTGCGGTGACCACATCAACGAACAGCACATCCATAACATCGACGTGGCCAACTGGTTCATCGGTGGTCACCCCATCAGCGCCCAGGGTATGGGTGGTCGTGAACAGCGCACAGAGGCCAAGTTTGGCCAGATCTATGACCATCACTACGTCGAGTACACCTACGCCAACGGCGTCCGTGTGAACAGCCAGTGCCGTCACCAGTCCGGCGTTTACAATGCCGTCCGTGAAGAATTCACCGGCACCAAGGGTAAAGTGTACCTCATCAACAGCGGCGCCTGCTACGCCACCGACCACGCTGGCAACATCATCTGGAAATACCGCGCCAGCGGCGGTGATGCAGCCGCTGAAGGCGAGACCAAAGGCAAAAAAGGCCGTCGCAGCACCGATCCTGATCCCTATCAAGTCGAGCACGACACCCTCCAGGCTGCCATCCGCAACAACACCCCACTGAACAACGCCTACTACGGTGCCGAGTCCACCATGACCTCCGTCATGGGCCGCATGGCCACCTACTCCGGCAAGGAACTCACCTGGGATCAAGCGCTGAACTCCAAAGTCCAGCACATGCCAGCCATCGTCACCGCTGAGACCGAGCCACCGGTCAAGCCTGACGCCAATGGTGCCTACCCTGTCGCCATCCCTGGTAAGCCAGGGGTCGAGATCATCTGATCCTGAACTGCCTTCATCGGCTTCAAACAAAAAACCCGATCCGTTTCAAAGCGGATCGGGTTTTTCATTTACCAGGGGCTCAGCCATCCATGCTCCAGCCTTCGCGGTAGGCCTTCGTCATGAAGGCATCGGCTTCCGGTGTGTCGGGGCTCTTGCCGGTCATGCCGTCATACTTGATCTTTTTGCCCACCCGATACGCCACCAGGCCGAGCAGCATCATCTCGATCATGTTCGCACTGTAGCCGAAGTCGCAGGCCGTCGGCTTGGCGGGATCACGGCAGGCATCAAACCACTGTTTCTGGAAGTGGCCGAGGTCAGGCAGCATCTCCTCCTTCTTCCGGGGCTTGTAGTAGCTCATGTCCGCGTCATCGCCGAAGGGCAGGATGATGCGGGAATCAAAATCGGAGATGATGAAGCCTTTCGTACCCTTGAACATCGCCCCATGGCCGATCTGCGTGAGGTCGATCGACTTCTTCGGCGAGCGCGGCATCGCCCCGCCCTGATACCAGCTGACACTGATCGGTCCGCGCCAATCATTCGCCGGATGCTCAAAGTGAGACTCACAGCTCACGGGCGTGACATCGGAGTTCATCGCCTCGCCTTTCGCATCCGCCGAGGTCGGCAACTTGGCATCCACCGCATTCCAAAGCAGATCCATCGTGTGGCTGCCCATGTCACCGATCTGACCTGCGCCGAAGTCCCAGAACATGTTCCAGGAAAGGCAGTTCGCCCCGGCTCCACCGGAGAAATAAGCCGGATTGTAAGGGTGGAACGGCGCAGGGCCGAGCCACAGGTCATAATGAAAACCTTTCGGCGGAGCACCCGCTTCCGGGAAATAACCCGGCCTGGCGATCTGGCGATTTCCCCAGGCATAGGCCGACTTCAGTTCGCCGATGGCACCATCGCGGATCAGCTCCTTGACGCGGTTAAAGTTAGGCTGCGCATGGCGCTGCATGCCCACCTGGGTCGCCAGCTTGCCTTTCTTCGTCTCCCACGTCGCCCGCACCGTGCGCGCTTCATTCACCGTGATGGCAAGGGGCTTTTCACAATAGACATGCAGATCACGCTTCAGCGCCCAGTTGGCGATGAAAGCATGAGTATGGTCCGTCGTGCAGATCACCACGGCATCCAAGCCCGGATGATCCAGCGCCTTGCGCCAATCGACATAGGTCTTCGCCTTCGGGAAACGCTTTAGTGCATCCGGGAAACGCTCCTCATTCACATCACATAGCGCCACCACATTTTCCTCCGAGATGGAATCATAGTGCGCCAAGCCTCGCCCCCACACACCGATGAGCAGCACGTTGAGTTTATTGCTGGCTGCATTTTGACCAAACAGCGGGCGGGTGATCATACTCCCAGCCACAAGACCAGCAGCACCTACCAAACGACGACGAGACAGAAGAACAAGTTGGTTATCCATAGACAAATATAAACGTGCGCGCGGGCGCATTTAATCACTCCATCCCCACCAGAGATCCTCATTCAGATCTCAACGACGAACTCAGACTAAAAGTCGCCGACCCCCTCGGATAGCTGCTTGGGTTCGCGATGACTCGCGTTTCGCCTGTGCATACGGATGACGAGGAGTTTCGTGCGGTGTTTATCGCTCAGGGATGGATCATCTATCGCATCCTCAATATCACAAATGTCGGCCTGGGAGAGCTCGATGCGGGTCATGGTCTATGCCCGCTCGAAGATAGCCAGCGGCTCCAATTTTCGAGCCTATTTTGCCGCAAATCTTGATGGCGAGAGGCATGGAAGATAGTAATGACACGCTAAATTCCTGCAGCGTGAACCCTCGCAGGCCTCGGGATTTCCGTTTGCCATTTCTGGCGAAGTACTCCACTCTCCGCGCTCTTTTGCCGCCACCAACGGTCGGCATCTTTAATCTGAGTCCATCCGTCCAACCTCACGAGCCATGCCTGCGAAGAAAAAACCAGCGCCAAAAGCTCCGGCGAAAGCCGCGAAGAAAGCCCCAGCCAAGCCTGCCCCGAAAGCGCAGGTCAAGCCTGCCCCGAAAGCGCAGGCCAAGCCAGCTCCAAAAGCGCAGGCCAAGCCAGCTCCAAAAGCGCAGGCCAAGCCAGCTCCAAAAGCGAAGGCCAAGCCAGCTCCAAAGCCACAGGCTAAAGCACCCGTGAAGGTAGCGAAGAAAGCTCCTGCCAAGAAATCCCCCCCCGTGAA
>CANHTV010000425.1 GCA_947463285.1 Verrucomicrobiaceae bacterium
ACCCGAGGTGCCTGCGGCCGCTCTGGGTAGCTACAAAAAGGAGCAGGACAATCTCACGGATGAATTGCGCCGAAAGGCCGTCCATGCCTACTACGCCAGCATCAGTTTCCTAGACATGCAGGTGGGCCGAGTGGTCGATGCGTTGGATCGTCTTGGCTTGGCGGATAACACCGTCATCGTCTTCACCAGTGATCACGGCTATCACATGGGCGAGCACGGGCTGTGGCAGAAGCAGAGCCTCTTTGAAGGCAGCGCCCGCGTGCCCATGCTCATCGTCGCCCCTGGCACATCTGGCAAGGGCAGCGTCGTCAAAACTCCAGTGAGCCATTTGGACCTCTACCCCACGCTCACCGATCTGGCAGGCATCAAAGCTCCAGCGAACCTGCAAGGACAAAGCCTCGTGCCGATGCTGAAGGACCCGAGCGCCATTGGTCGAGGTTGGGCGCTGACTCAGGTCATGCGTGGCGGCAATGCCGGAGGCAAACGCGTCGGGGCCAAAGCGAGTCCGAGAATCTTTGGCTACAGCCTGCGCACCCTTCGTTGGCGCTACACCGAATGGGATGAAGGCAAGGCAGGCAGCGAGCTGTATGATCACGAAGCCGATCCGAAGGAACTGAAAAACCTCGCTGCCAAGCCCGAACATGCCGCCACCGTAGCCGAGCTTTCCGCCCAAATCCGAGCCGCCGTCAAAACGACCTTCCCTCCTGATGGCGTGATCCCACCCCTGAAAGAAGGCGGACTCTGGGCACCGAATCTGACGGAGCCCTGATTTCATCAAGGAACCTGCATTTCAGGGCTTGCCATCTCTAGTGCAAGTCCCTAACCTCCGCGCCCATGTCTGACCAAAAATCCCCTGTGAACTGGGAAGCTCTCGAAGAGAAGCCCGAATTCCGTGCTCTGCTGAAGAAGAAGGCCCACTTCATCATTACTGCCACGATCTTCTTCATGACCTACTACCTAGCACTGCCGATCCTCGTTGGTTACTTCCCGGAGTTGATGAAAAGAAAAGTCTGGGGTGAGGTGAACATCGCCTACGTCTTCGCGCTCTCGCAGTTCTTCATGGCCTGGATCATGGCTTTCGTGTACGTCCGCGCCGCCTCCGGCTGGGATAAATCTGCCGCCAGTGTCATCAGCGATCAGCATTGATCCGCGCCTCATCCTTTCGCTTTCGTCCCTTTCCATTCCTCATGTCCATTTCACTCATCATGTTTCTCGGCTTCGTGGCTCTCACGTTGCTGATCACCTTCTGGGCCGCCAAAAAGAACACTGGCGCCAGTGCTTACTTCGCTGCTGGCCGCAGCATCACCGGTTGGCAAAACGGCCTCGCCGTGGCTGGCGACTACATGAGCGCCGCCTCCTTCCTTGGCATCTCCGGGATGATCTGCTTCTCGGGTTATGACGGCTTCATGTATTCCGTCGGCTTTCTCGTCGCCTACATCACCGTGCTGCTTGTGGTCGCCGAACCTCTGCGCAATGCAGGTAAATACACCATGGCTGATCTTCTGGCCTATCGCCTGAAGCCACGCCCCGTGCGCGCCATGGCCTCCCTCAGCACGCTGACCGTCTCCACCTTTTACATGATTGCGCAGATGGTTGGGGCAGGGGTGATCATCAAACGTCTCATCGGCCTCGAGTTCGCGCCTGCGGTCATTGGCGTCGGCCTGCTCATGCTCGTCTATGTGGTGTTTGGTGGCATGTTGGCCACCACCTGGGTGCAGATCATCAAAGCACTGCTGCTGATCGCCGGGGCCATGCTGCTGAGCTACCTCGTGCTGGAATATCACGACTTCAGCTTCACCAAGTTCTTCAACGCCGTTTCTAAAGCTGACTACGCCGGCACAGCGGAGCCGAAGAACCTTCTGGAACCTGGCCTCAAGTACGGCGTCGCCGTCGCAGGACCCTGGGGACCGCTGGATCTCGTCTCTCTCGGGCTGGGGCTTGTTCTGGGCACTGCGGGCTTGCCTCATATTCTGGTGCGCTTTTACACCGTGCCTGATGCGAAAACCGCCCGCTCCAGCGTTGTCTGGGCCATGGCCATCATTGGTGTGTTTTACATCATGACCACCTTCTTCGGTTTTGGTGCGGCCACCATCCTGAAGAAAGCCCTCATCCTCACTGCTGATGGCAAGCCTGATACAAACATGGTCGCCCCCATCTTGGCCCAGCAGCTCGGAGGCGAGCTTTTCTTTGCCTTCATCAGTGCTGTCGCCTTTGCCACCATCCTCGCCGTGGTGGCGGGTTTGACCATGAGTGCCTCAGCTTCATTCGCCCACGATTTTTACTCCAATGTGCTACATCACGGTAAAGAAAACCGCCCAGGAGCTGAGGTGAAAGTCGCCCGCATCACCGCCTTCGTCGTTGGTGCCGTCAGCATTGGTATCGCCATCTATCTTGGCCCTAGCGTGAACGCCGCCTTCCTCGTCGGTCTCGCCTTTGCCGTCGCCGCGAGCGCGAACCTGCCCGTCATCATCTTTAGCGTCTTTTGGAAGCGTTTTAACACCGCCGGTGCCGTCGCCGGTCTGAGTGTTGGCTTGGCCTCCGCCATCATCCTGATTCTGCTCAGCCCTAACGGCATTTTTGGCAAAGCTGGAGCCATCTTCCCTCTGGAAAACCCTGGTATCGTCAGCATCCCGCTTGGTTTCCTCGCTGCCTACCTCGGCACCATGCTCACTCCGCGTGATCCAGAAGCTGAAGCCAAGTTTGCTGAACTCACCGTCCGTGCCCATACCGGCCTCGGCGCAGAGAAAGCCACGGCCCATTGATGAGGAAAGCCGGAATGACGCTGCTCTACACCTGAATCAATTTCTTTTTGTGTATTCGAGCGCTTGGAGTCTTGAGCGGTGGAGTATTGAAAATCCAACACCCCACTTCTCCATCGCTCCATGTGAGGTATCATACATCGTCATTCTTTCCTCATTGGGTGTTTAGTGATTCGTCATTACCCCAGCCTACGGATCACGTTCACCGCCCGCCACTTGGGGCACTGAGCAGAGGCTTCGCCTCAATCCTGCCCGCGCTGTTTCGCAAAGGCAGCGCCGCCTTTACGGGCACCTTCCACATACATCGCCATGGCGTTCATGTGTTTGGTGAATTCACCCGCGTCGATCTCGTCGCCTTTGAGCCAGTAGCCTTCGGGTTTCTGGGCGGCTAGCGCGGCGTTCACTTTGCCTGCCACGCCTTTCGCCTTGCTGGTCCAGGCTTTTTCGGAGTCGGGCGCGCGACTTTTCTCCAGCAGTGTCTCGCGTGGCTGCTTCAGGCGCTCTTTGAGTTTTTCCAGGTCACGACTGATGTGGTCCAGCTTGAATCCGTAGTGCGTGGGCAGGTTGGAGTCGTCATAGGTCAACTCGTAGCTGTCTTTGACGAAGTAGAGCGGCTTGTTGGTCTGGAGCTCATAAAAACGCGCATATTGCCCATCTGGCAGGCGTGAGCGCTCATACCAGGCAAAGGCTGCGGGCAGGGGCTTCAGGTAGCTCTCATCACCCGTGGCCACATACAGCTCGTGCAGCGTCTCCATGGCGCCGAGGCTTTCCCCACCCGTGACACAAGGCGGCTCAAATTTCCGCGCCCAGACCGGCTCCATGTCGTGATTGTATTGTTGTGCCCAGCCGGGCTGTGGCTCAGGCATCTGGGCTAGGATAAAGAAGTCGCCCGCCTTTTTTGCGGTCTTCAGGAAGCGGGCTTCGCCC
>CANHTV010000426.1 GCA_947463285.1 Verrucomicrobiaceae bacterium
CTTACTTTTTATTCATTCATCGGCTTTGAGGACATTCTCAATGTGAGCGAGGAGGTCAAAGATCCCGCCAAAAACGTGCCCTTCGGTCTCATTGGAGCCATGGTGCTGGCCACCTGCATTTACATGGCCGTGGCCATCACCGCAGTGTCCGTCATTCCCTGGCAGGAGCTGGCCAAGAGTGAGGCTCCACTGATGGAGGTGGCACGCCGCGCCGCGCCGTGGTTTACCGGGATCAAACCCGTTTACGCCTGCATCACCATTTTCGCCATCGGCAATACCGCACTGCTGAACTACCTCATGGGCTCACGCCTGCTCTACGGCATGAGCCACCAGGGCCTCTTGCCAGCGATTCTGCAAAAAGTTCACCCCGTGCGTCAGAGCCCGCATGTCGCTGTCTTTGTGCTGTTTGGCATTGTCAGCCTGCTCATTCTTAGCGGCGGCGTTAAACAGCTCGCTGAATCAACCGTGCTGCTCCTCTTGATTGTTTTCACGTCCGTGAACCTTTCTCTCGTCGTTCTGAAGCGTCGCCCGGAGGAGCCACGAGGTGGGTTTGAGCCTCCTCTCATCGTACCCATTCTCGGTGCCCTCGTGTGTGCCTTGTTGATCATCGTCCGCGTGCAAACAGCCATCACTAGCAGTGACAAAGCACAGCAGACGGCACCACTGATCGCCGGAGCTATCGTTCTCATCAGCTTGGTGCTCTATAAGATCCTGAAGCCAAAAAACGTGGTCGCCAAGATCGAAGACTAAGGCTTGAGTGTTCCCAATGCGCGTCCTCATCATCGTCGAAAACCTGCCTGTGCCGCTCGATCGCCGAGTCTGGCAGGAGGCCTGTGCGCTGAGAGACGCTGGCCATGAAGTGACGGTGATCTGCCCACAGATGCGTGGTTTTAACGAGCCTGAAGAAATGCTGGAGGGCATCCAGATCTTTCGACATTGGATCAGCGGTGAAGCCAGTGGCCTGGGCGGCTTTTTCGCCGAATACACCACGGCACTGCTCGGGGAAATGATTAGCGCCCTGAAGGCTTGGAGACGCCGGGGCTTTGATGTCATTCATCTGTGCAATCCGCCGGATCTGCTGTTCCTCATCGCTCTGCCTTTTAAATGGCTGGCTGGCGTCAAAGTCATCTATGATGTGCATGATCTCTGGCCGGAGATGTTTGAGGCCAAGTTCCAACGTCGCGGCCTGCTTTATCAGGCCATACGGCTCGCTGAGCGCTGTACTCTAGCGCTCGCTGATGTGGTGCTGGCCACGAATGAAAGCGTGCGTAGCGTCATTCTGGAGCGGGGGAAGAAACACGACTCGCAGGTCTTCACCGTACGCACAGCTCCGAACACACTGGACCTCACGGCCCCCGTGGATCAAAGCCTGCGGAAAGGCAGACGCCATCTCGTGAGCTACATCGGCGTCATCGGCAGTGCGGATGGCGTGGAATACCTCATCGAAGCGGTGGCTCACATCGTCCGCACACGACAACGCCACGACGTGCATTTTTTACTCATGGGTCATGGGCCGGAGTATGACCGTGTGCTGGCCTTGCGTGATGCCCAGGGCCTCGCCGCCTTCATCGACATGCCGGGGCGCGTGACGGATAACTTTTTGTGCTCGGCCTTGCAGACCATGGATCTCGGCGTCGCTTGTGATCCCATCAACACCTACAATGACCACTGCACCATGAACAAGACGCTGGAGTACATGGCCTTTGGCAAAGCCCAGGTCATCTTTGGCACCCAAGAGGGCCGCTTCTCCGCCGGAGAAGCAGCCCTGTGCGTCATGGAAAACAGCGCCGAAAAACTTGGCGATGCGATTTTAGAACTGCTGGATGATGAGCCACGACGCCTGGAAATGGGCCAGAAAGGGCGCGACCGTCTGATGGGAGAATTGAGCTGGGAACACAGTGTGCAGGCCTTGTTGCAGGCGTATCAGGCAGTGGGGTGAGGACCCTTGGGCACGCGCTCCCGCCAAAAAAATAGACGGGCCGGAGATGGCTCTCCGACCCGCCTTGTTTGGGGTTTGGTTTTTGTACTGTTTCCTGTCTGCTCAAGCTCCCGGTATGAACAGGTGGATGACTCAGGACAAAACTTGGGTGTATGACGGCCAGCTTCGGGTGATGAAGCTGGCCACCGTAGTGAGAGGCGAAAACCACCTCTTGATTCAAATTACATCATGCCGCCGTGGTCGTGGCTGTGGCCAGCGTCAGCTTTCTCTTCCTTCGGAATGTCTGCGATAAGGCACTCGGTGGTGAGGAGAAGACCGGAGATGGAAGCGGCGTTCTGGAGAGCGCTACGAGTCACCTTGGCTGGGTCAACGACACCGGCCTTGATGAGGTCTTCATACTTGCCAGTGGCGACGTTGTAACCTTCGTTACCTTTGCCCTTCTTGACTTCAGCGACAATGAGAGCGCCTTCGACACCTGCGTTCGCAGCAAGCTGACGGAGAGGAGCTTCGATGGCACGGGCGATGATTTCAGCGCCTGTCTTTTCGTCACCGGTGAGACCGAGGTCGCCGATGAGAGCTTGGGCACGGATAAGAGCGACGCCGCCGCCAGGGACGATGCCTTCTTCGACGGCAGCACGGGTGGCGTGCAGGGCGTCTTCCACGCGGGCTTTCTTTTCCTTCATCTCCGTTTCGGTAGCAGCACCGACGTTGATGACGGCGACGCCACCAGCCAGCTTGGCGAGGCGCTCTTGAAGCTTCTCACGGTCGTAGTCGGAGGTGGTTTCAGCGATCTGGTTCTTGATCTGGGAAACGCGTCCGGCAATGGCGTCGGAGGAACCTTCACCTTCAACGATGACGGTGTTTTCCTTGCCGATGGTGATGCGCTTGGCCTGGCCGAGGTCGGTCAGCTCGATGTTTTCGAGCTTGAGACCCAGGTCTTCCGTGATGCAGCGTCCGCCGGTGAGGATGGCGATGTCTTCGAGCATGGCCTTGCGGCGATCGCCGAAGCCAGGAGCCTTGACGGCCACGATGTTGAGAGTGCCGCGGAGCTTGTTCACCACGAGGGTGGCAAGAGCTTCACCTTCGACGTCTTCAGCGATGATGAGGAGAGGCTTGCCGGAGCGAGCGACCTTCTCAAGCAATGGCAGCATGTCCTTCAGGTTGCTGACCTTCTTCTCGTTGATGAGGATGTATGCGCCTTCGAGGTTGCACTCCATCGTCTCTGGGTTGGTGACGAAGTAAGGGGAGAGGTAGCCTTTGTCGAACTGCATACCTTCGACGACTTCGAGAGTCGTTTCGATGGATTTAGCTTCTTCGACCGTGATGGTGCCTTCTTTACCCACTTTGTCCATGGCTTCGGCGATGATGTTGCCGATGCTGGAATCCCAGTTGGCAGAAACGGTCGCGACCTGGGCCACTTCCTTGCTGTCCTTCACGGGGGTGCTGATTTCCTTCAGCTTGGCGACGATGGCCTCAGTAGCCTTGAGGATACCGCGCTGGAGGGAGGTTGGGTTGGCACCGGCGGTCACGTTGCGGAGACCTTCGGAGTAGATGGCTTCAGCCAGGACCGTAGCGGTCGTGGTGCCGTCACCAGCAATGTCGGAGGTCTTGGAGGAGACTTCCTTGATGAGCTGAGCGCCCATGTTTTCGTAAGGGCATGGAAGCTCGATTTCCTTGGCCACGGTGACACCGTCTTTGGTGATCGTAGGGGAACCGAATTTCTTCTCAAGGATGACGTTGCGACC
>CANHTV010000427.1 GCA_947463285.1 Verrucomicrobiaceae bacterium
AGATCGCCGATGGCGCGGTCACTTCAGAAAAGCTGGCGGCAGGCGTCGTGCAGACCGCGAATCTCGCCACGGGGGCCGTGGGGAATACGCAACTCGCCAATTCCGGCCTCACCATCAACGCAGGCACCGGCCTGGGCGGCGGCGGACTTGTCTCGCTTGGTGGCAATCTGACGCTGAGCAATGCGGGCGTGCTGTCACTCACGGGTGGCGGCGGCATCACGGTGGATGCAGGCACCGGAGTCATCACCCTCGGCAGCAGCGCCACCAGCGCGGGCACCGCCGGGGCCATCGTCGCCCGCGATGCCAGTGGTGGGTTCACCGCAGGCACCATCACCGCCGCGCTGAATGGCAATGCCGCCACGGCCACCAGCGCCACGAGCTTCACCGGCCCACTCACGGGCGATGTCACTGGCACGCAGGCCGCCACGACTATCGCCGCCACCACGGTCACGGGGAAGGTGCTCACCGGCTTCACCTCCGCCGCAGGCATCCTCGCCGCCAGCGACACCCTCCTCAGCGCGATCAGCAAGCTCGATGGCAATGTCGCGCTCAAGGCCCCGCTCGCCTCGCCCACCTTCACCGGCAGCGTCACCCTGCCCGCAGGCACTGCCACCGCCGCCCCGCTGCTTTTGCAAACCGGCCCCCAACTCACCACTCCGGCCTTGGGAGCCGTCGAGTTCGATGGCACGAACGTCTTCGTGACGAACAACAGCACCAGCCCCACGCGGAAGACGGTCGCGTTCACGGATACGATCATTTCTGCCAGCCAGATCGCCGATGGATCCGTCACTTCAGCCAAACTCGCGAACGGCTCGATTGGCAGTGCGCAGCTTGCTGTAAATGCGGTTCAGGCCGACAAAATTGCGAGTGGCGCAGTGGGTGCTGCGCAGCTTGCCACTGGAGCCGCCGCCGCCAATTTAAATTCTGCCGGTCAGAGTGGCGTGCCCAGCGGAGGTTTGGTATTGTCAGCCACCGAAAACGCGGCGCTCATCGAAGCTGGTTATATCAAAATTGGAGAGACGTCGATTGATGACACCTGGCAGCAGCGAAATATGGAAACAGCACCAAGCCCAAGAACGGGGCACACGGCTGTTTGGACGGGCACCGAGATGATTGTTTGGGGAGGAACGTACAATAATATTACTTTAGCCGATGGTGGCCGCTATAACCCTTCTACACGTAGCTGGTCACCAATTAGCCAGATCGGTGCTCCTGCTCGGGACAATCATACAGCATTTTGGACGGGAACTGAGATGATCATCTTTGGATATCAAAAAGAAGTTCATTTCTACAACCCTAGCAATGACAGTTGGAGAGTGGGAGGCACTAGTAGTGCACCTGAATATCATCAAGGTCGAACAGCTATATGGACTGGCACGGAGTTGATAGTTTTTGGAGGCGAGCGATCAGGGAGTGGTGCCATTTATAACAATACTGGCGCTCGTTACAATCTGGCGACGGATACTTGGGTCCCCCTTAGCACCACGAATGCCCCTGGACTTGCCTATCACACTGCAATATGGACTGGAAGCGAAATGATTGTTTTCGGGGGACTTTATGCTTTTCAGAGTTTCGCAGAGGGCGGAGCACGCTACAATCCAACAACCGATGTGTGGACGGCCCTCAGCACCACCAATGCACCACAACGCCGTTATCGTCATAATGCGATATGGACAGGCAGTGAAATGATTATTTGGGGAGGTGAAGGAACTAAAAATTACGGACGTTACAACCCATCCGCAAATGATGGCAATGGTGCTTGGGTGGCACTAGACAGCAATAGCGGACCATTAACAGGAGATTTCCATAAGGCTATTTGGACAGGTAGTGAAATGATTGTTTATGGTGGATTCATTTTTCCAAATATTCCAGTTAGCGGCGGGCGTTATAATCCTAACAAAGGACTCTGGTTAGGAGTAAGTGCTACCGGCGCACCAACAGCTCGTAATGGGTCCACGACTATTTGGACAGGCAGCGAAATGCTTGTTTATGGAGGAATCTCCGGCACTTCTTATTTCAGGGAAGTCTCAAGCTATACCCCTGGCCGCCAGATGTATCTTTACCAACGGCCATGAAGACCTGCATCGCTTCATCCTTGCTTGTGGACTTGGCTTCATCGCCTTAGCCCGGGTCGAACTTTACGCCAGCAGCAACGACATCGTTCCTTTCGACACCCTCGCCTCCGGCGGCAAGGCCACAAGCGCACGCTACAATGACGAAGCCACCATCGGCGAGATCGTTAGCACTGCCTTCATGGAGACAACCTTATGAGATTGGCATCCATAGCTCACTCGCCCGCCGCCACCCGTAGCAACTGGGCTTTGATCGGCTTGCTCATGGAAGACTTCAGGCAGAAAGCCCAATCAAGTGCCACGACTAACGGCGGGGATCGCCAGATCTGGGATCAAGAACCCGACATCAGGATGAGTCGCCACGAGTCCGGCATCCAGGGTAGCTAGTCGGGTGCCGTGACGGCGGGCGAGCTGGGCCAGCCAAGCATCCGTGACTTGTTTGTGGCCATGAATGCCCTTGTTGGAAACATCTTCATAGCTGAAGCCATCATCAATGAAACGGTGCCGAGGATTGGACTGAAAGTCCGCGAGGGACTGCCACGCTGCACTAGCACTGCGATCCGCGGCCATCTGCATGTGGAGGCGGAGATAGGTTCCCTCTGTCACGGCACAAGTGACGACGGGATCAATCAGAGTGCTGAACCAAGTCGTGGCACGCTGGTAGTGAGGATGGTTATCGATGAGCAAAGCCACAATGACATTGCCATCAAGCAGCCAGCTCATGGCAGCCCGTCTGCCTCCAGCATTTGATCCACTTCGGCCACGGTGAATGGCCGTGCGCCTTTGACGACGGGTAGCTTCCAATTAGTCACCACTCGATCAGGTGCAGCCGGGGCAGCCGTTTTGCGTGAACTGCGAATGAGATCGAGAACGACACTGGCGAGGCTGCGAGATTCCCGTTTTGCCACAGCCTGGGCGTCGCTGTAAAGGTCATCGGGTAGATCGATGGTGATTCGCATGGACGAAGATGCTGCCACGCCTCGACGCTGTCAAATGTGGCTTCAGTAGATATAAACCCTGGGTTGCTTTCCGGCTTTTGAGATAGAGAATCGGAGGGTCATGGCCCTCGACACTTCTCAATTCCAGCTACCGCCACCCGGAGCAAGACTTCGTCTGCCGCCGACCAACACGAGGAAGCCGACCTATGCTGAGGTTTGCCAGATCACTCGTCAGCATCTGAGCGAACTCGATGCGAGAGTGCAGCGACGCCAGCGAGGCGAAACGCCTTCCCACAGCCGCGAGGAAGTCAAAGCCCACATTCAAAAACTGCTCGCCTGATGCGTCTGACTTACACCATGGAGTTGAGCCAAGCCGTGAGCTATTACCGCAGCAGAGCTGCCTCCGTGATGCCATTCATCGCGTTGCTGGTTCTCAGCAGCCTGTTCTTTGCCACTGCTGCCCATGCCGGGCCGCGCACGAGCACGAACTATGTCATTTCCACCGACATCACCGAATCGACGAGTAGCCGCGCGACGAGTGCGAACTACACGGATGATGGCAGTCTGGGCGATGTGTCCGGCGCCTCCAGCGTGGTGGCCCCGGCGCTGACCCTGAAATCCGGCTTCATCGGCCAGCTTTATGAGGCGAGATCGCTGGCCGTCA
>CANHTV010000428.1 GCA_947463285.1 Verrucomicrobiaceae bacterium
GCCAGCATGGCATTCGATTCTGAAAGAAGCCGGCAGCGCAGCATTCCTGACCATGTCTCGGGTGGCCTGCGGTCTGGTGCGAAATCTCCCTCGACGTCCTCACGATTGACGAGAGAGATCTTTCAAGCGACCAGATTCAGCATGTAAGCCTGGCGAAAACATGTGGGGTCTAGGGTCTCAGTATTCCGCGGGTGGGATTTGGGCCGTTTGGGCAGGAGGCGTGAATTTTCTCTCTGGTAAAACAGGTTTGGCGGTTTCAGAAATTGGAGCAGTGGACTTTGCCACCGGTGGCAGCACCTGCATCGGTGCATCCTTCAGGCCTACACGCTTTAGGCATCCCAATTACAGGCACAGCAGCAGGATGAGAAGGGTCCGTATCATGTCTTTTGTCATTATTGGACATGCTGAAGATTAGGTTACCAACCTATTTTGCTGAACGTGAATGGAGCCTTGGCTTGCCATGACTCTCATGCACGCTATCACTTGCACCCCCTCCGGTCAGCCATTTTGGTTTTTCGGAGTCTCTCAACCCGACCATGACCCCATCCCCCGAAAGTCCTGTGGCCGTCCTTTGCAGTGGCGGCGATGCCCCTGGAATGAATGCCTTCCTGCGCGCCGTCGTGCGTCTGGGATTAAACCGCCACAAGATCCCCGTTTATGGCATTCGCGATGGCTACCGCGGCCTCGTCCGTGCAGCGCGCCAGGTGAATGGTGATGCCGAAGCTCTCGTGCAGCTCAAGCAGGAAATCAGCCGCAACACGGGTCACCGCGGCCTGATTGATGCCCAGCAGAGCATCATCCAGATGGATCACGCCAGCGTTTCCGGCATCATGGGTAAAGGCGGCACCATTCTCGGCTCCGCACGCTGCCTGGATTTTCACAAGCCCGAAGTGCGCCGTGAAGTCATCACTCTACTGGAAAAGCTGGGCGTTCGTGCGCTTATCGTCAGTGGTGGCGATGGCTCATTAACGGGGGCCAAACTTCTGGCTGCGGAGAGCAACCTTCGCATCATCGGCGTGCCGGCCACGATCGACAACGACCTGCAATTCACCGAAATGTCTCTCGGGGTGGACACGGCCGTTCACACGCTAGTATGGGCAGTGGATCACTTCATCGACACGGCTCGCAGTCACCGCCGCGTCATGGTTTTGGAAACGATGGGCCGTGAAAGCGGAGATCTGGCCCGCATGGCAGCCCTGGCCTCTGGTGCGGAAATGGTCATCACCCCTGAAGGTGGTGCGTTGACGGAAGAACGCATGACAATGCTGGCGGAGAAGATCGAGGGTGCCATGACTCGTGGCCGTGGTCATGCCATTGTGCTCATCGCTGAAGGTGTCAAATTTGAGCCTGAGCAGAAACGCAACGGTGCCTACATCCTGCGCGATGCATTCCAGGCCTATTTTGGCCGTGAAGGCGCACCTTTCCCCGATCTGGAAGTTCGTCCATCCGTCCTCGGCCATCTCCAACGTGGCGGCCATGCCACACCGGGTGACTGCATTTTGGCGGCTCGTTTTGCTGAGGAGGCTTGGAAATCACTTCTTGATCCCAACGGCATGAATGGCATCACAGCTCTACGTTACAACAAAGTGGAGATCGTTCCTTTCGGCTGTGAAGACCTTCCTGAGCGCTCGGTTCATTCCGCCGCCATGGATCAGCTCCATGATGACTTGGCGAACTGGTAGCTCCAGTCCGCCCGTCTGAACCATTTAAAAACTACTTCCCCGCTTTTGCCTGAGCCTGGCTTTCAGGGGAAAGTCGGGACAGTGGCACGAGGAATGTTTCCCCATTGGCGGCCATTTTAAGAAGCACACCGTCACCCTGTAGGCCCATGAAAGTGGCCTGAATAATTTTACCATCGTTGCTGGTCCAGGACTGCACGGCACCTTCACTCGGCGCCATGGCTGGGGCGGCTGCGGCAGGAGCTGAAGCGCTGCCTCCGGCGGTGAGTGAGGCACCTTCCTGAATCCAGGTTTCCAAGGTTTTAATCTCGGTTTCTGTCAGGCGGTTTTTGCCCTTGGGCGGCATCACATCATCGTCATCGTCTGGCAGCTTGCAGGAGATAAGCAGCGTGCTTTTGGCGGGATCACCTGGGATGATGTGTCCTCCAGGTTTGATGACTTCAGCGAGTTTTTCGGGAGTATCTAAAGCGACATCACCCTTTTCTTTACCTTTGCTCACGGCATGGCAGGCGTAGCATTTTTGGGTAAGGATGGGTTTGATCTCCTTGGTGTAATCCACCGCAGAGGCTGAAACTACGCTAATGACGGCAAGGGCAGTGACGAGGGGGCTTTTCATAGGAACGACGCTTTTTATCAACAGATCAGTCTCTGTGGCAAGCTCCGTCTTGAGATTCCGTCCTTGTCAAATGGCTCAGTCGGGCGAGACTCGCTGACTAAATCCTTTTTCTCTGCCGTCACCATGCCGGAACCCAGTCTTTTCAGGCACTATCAAATCGTTCAGGACTCCGAAGGGAATAATGTCGAGTTGGCGCGAGATTCCGACCAGGTCAATGTGCTCGCTTTTGACACTCAGCAGCTCGAATTCGTCCATTGCCATGTGCTGCTGGAGCCCTTGGCTGACCGCGCTGGATTTGAGGCTAATGGCCGCAGCCTGCAAGCTTCCGGCCACCCTCTGCTTGCCCGATTGGCGGACTTTGGTGAGGACGATGGCAATCCTTTTTACATCACGGGCAATGTCGATGGGGAGACGCTGCAAAGCTATCTTTCCAGGCAGATGGAGATCCCCGGCTGGCTGGCGGTGATGCTGGCCTGCCGCTCGTTGGAAGCCGTGGCTGCTTTGTGTGAAAAGGCTGACCTATCGCCCTGGAGGCCTTTGGAAACACTGCGCCTGATCCAGTCGGGGCCGCAGGCGGTCGAGGTCCATGTGGCTGATTATCGCCTGCTGACAGCAGGTTCGCGAAAGGGCAGCGGATTGAAGGCCGCCTTTGAAAAACAGGCCAAGTTTATCAAAAGCTTTCTTCAGGATCATGCGGTTGGTGGGCCCACGCTGCCAGACACCATGCTACCTGCCGCAGATTTTACGGAGCTGCTTAGCGCTTGTTTGGATTCAGCGGCTCCTGAGAATGTATCAGCCATTCAGAGTCTGCGCGGTGCGCTTTTGAAGTTCGTTCCTGAGACTCTAACGGGAGAAATCCCGGCGGCGCACAAACCGCGCGCTTTGCTGGCGCAGCAGCTCGCTAGCTATCAGGAAGTCGCCCGTGCGGTGGTGAATCGCATCCGTATTCAGAGCCAGCGGCTCGATATGGCCAATCCCTACTCCATGCGTGGCACGCTGACGAAGACCGGGCGCGCGGTTTTGGTGGAGCAGATCCCGCCCCTGCGTCTAGCGCCGCCA
Source organism: Verrucomicrobiaceae bacterium (assembly GCA_947463285.1). Taxonomy (GTDB): domain Bacteria; phylum Verrucomicrobiota; class Verrucomicrobiia; order Verrucomicrobiales; family Verrucomicrobiaceae; genus Prosthecobacter. Next base: position 3,355 of record CANHTV010000428.1, read on the forward strand.
GTCGTTCAGGTGGCTGATGAAAAGATCATGCGTCTCGATAAGAAGCGTGACTTTACCGGCCTCGTCCCTGTGGCTCTCGTTGATGAAGCCGAAGGCCTCACCTGCATGGCGGAGGACTTGGCCGAAGGCATTAGCCTGGCCGATGTCCTGCGCAATCGTCGTGCCTTGAATGTCCATGAGACCTATCTCCTTCTGGCAGGTCTGGACGCCGCGCTGACGCAATTGGAGAAATCGGGTGCCGAAACCCGTCGTCTGCGTTTGGAGGACATCTTTCTGCTCACGGGTTTTCCCCGTGAAGATGCCCGCAGCACGAA
>CANHTV010000429.1 GCA_947463285.1 Verrucomicrobiaceae bacterium
ACCATCGTCACGACTCCTGGTCTGGTGAAGCTCGGCCTGGATGACCTGACCGCCGCCCTCAGCACCTCGAATGGTCGCTGCCTGTTTGGCTTTGGTGAAGCTCGCGGTCAGAACCGTGGCAGTGAGGCTCTCAAACGTGCGCTCAAATCACCGCTCATCGACCAAGGCCGTCTCCTCCATCAAACGAAGACGCTGCTGGTCCACATCGCTGGTGGTGATTCACTCACCTTGCTTGAGGTGGATGCCATCATGAAGCAGCTCGGGAAAAACGTGCCGGATCAGACGCACATCCTGTTCGGCGTCGCCGTCGATCCAAAGCTCGGTGAATCCGTTTCCGTCACACTCATCAGTTCGCTCGGTCTGAACCAGCTCAACACCATCGCCGCCGCAGCCCCACCCGTGGAAATGCTGCCGAAGAAGGAGCGTCCGATGCCTTCCGTGTTGCAAAACGTCGCAGCCAAGTCAGAGCCGACCCCGACTCCTAAAACGGCTCCAGTTGCCCCGGTTGTTCCCGTGGAAGAGCCGCTCGACATGTTTTTCCATGAAGAGGAAGTCGCGGCTGTCACCCCAGCTTACACCGCCCCTATTTTAGCTCCCAAGCCAGAGATCGAAGAAGAAATCGCTGATGAGCCCGAGATGATCGCTCCTGAGCCTGTGCTGGAAGACCTTCAACCAGAAGAGGAGGAAGAAGCTCCTGCATCCTATTTAGCACCAGAGCCAGAAGAAGACCTCAGTCACGAATTAGAACTGCAAATTGAGGCCGAAGAACCTGCACCGTTCGAGCTGAACTTCGAAGACGACTTGGAACCTGCTTCTGCGCCAGCACAAGAGCCGGTGAAACCTGTGCGTCCGCGCATTGACGACTTCATCCAGCCGACTCCTCTGCCTAAAGCCACACTCGCCGAAGTCGTCTCCCGGAACAGTGTCCCAGCCGAACCCAAGCCCGTAGCTGTGGCTAAAAAGCCCACAGCTCAGGAAGAGCAGATTGCCTTCCGTTTTGGCGGTGATCAGGACCGTGGTCGCTTCAAGGACACCGAGCCCGCAATTGCCGGCGGCGGCGAAGATCTGGATGTGCCGACCTGGATGCGTCTGAAGCGCAAGCTGAAGAAGTAAGACGCTCTTGGCTAACCCTCTCAAAACAATTCGGGCCGCCTTTTCAGGCGGCCCGTTTTATTGGAATCTGCGGCCAGTTTCTGGCGAAGAATTACTGCACGTTGCCCAGCTCTGCGTCGCCTTCGCTTAGCTTCAGAGCCCATTTGATGCCGCCGATGATGTGAGCTTGATAGGTTTTGGCAATCTCGGGGGAGTTCTTGCGGTCAGGGGTGCCTTCTTTCCAAGTTGGGTCCCACACGTCTTCGCGATGACCCAGAGAGGTGTAAAACACACGGCCTTGGCCGAATTCTTTGCACCAGGAAAGTGGGAAGTAGCCCGGTGTTTTGTCATTGGGATGTTCGTTCAATCCCATGAGGCCATGGACCTTGGACTTTTCGAAGGACTTGATGATGTAGATCTCATCAAACACGCGGAACCCGTTCGGCACAGGCTTGGTGGCTGGATGAGCTGGGTCATGCAGCACGGGCTGCACTTCCACTTGAGCTTTGTGGGTTTGAAACTCGCCGCCCAGCATGTCCACGTAACCACGGAAGGGGTGGTAGGTGTCTGAGCCGGAGTGCATGGCTACAAAGGCCTTGCCGCTTTTGATCAGCTTCACGAAACCATCGCGGTCAGGAAATTGCAGGTCGCCCGTGGTGTTGGCGAAGACGAAGCCGTCGTAGTTCTTGATTTTGTCGATGGCCATTTTGTCAGCCATGTAAGCCTTTACCTGATCATTCCAGACCTTGTTGGCCTCGTTGTAATCAGCCAGGGCTTTGCTGTAGGTTTCCTGCTTGGCTTTGAAGGTTTCATCTGTGTCATTCGGCTTCTTTTCAGGTGGGCGACCAGGATTCTTCGGCTGACCTTCAGGCTGATGCACAAAGTCCACCGTCCATGCACCCGTCGAAGTGCCCAATTCGGCGAGCACCTTTTCCGCCGTCTCGATGGATGAGTGACGGAAACCTGTCGTGACCGTGACGACGAGCAGTTTTTTAGGGGCATCCGCAGCCTGAAGTGATGCGGTGAGAGTGAGCAGCATGGCGCTGTGGCGTAGCAGTTGGATCATTTTCATGAGGAAGATCACCAACGCATTCTCTGTCGCGTCCTTCCAGTACAAAACGTGTCCTCGTCTCCTGAATAGAAAACGAGGACACACATATGAACAAAATCGAATTACCGCCTACTTCCCGCTCGTCCACTTCGCGGCGTTGATGATGATCTGCTGATACGGCTTCAAATCATGCGTGCGGGCGTCATGGCCAAGGGCGAGGCCCACGATGCGGGCTTTGGGGTGTTTCGTGATCCAGACGCTCGGATGCGGCTTTTGGTATTTGTCGCTGTTGCTCGTTTCGGCGAGGACTTCGCCATCCCTTGGGAGGGAGTCGAAAAGGTAAAGGCTGAGCAGCTTCGAATGGCAATCGAAGTCAGTCAGGAGCGTCTGCGCGGGCTCTCTGGACCAAGCCAGTTTTCGCGCATGGTCAAAAGGCACGCTGAGGTCACGAAGAACACTGCCCAGATGGCACCGTAGGACACAAATTCATCCGGCGAGACCGGGGTAATCCAAGTCTTCCATTCTGCAGGCATGCTTTTCGGGCCTTGGAAGCCCGGCTCACGGGATTTCAAAATGAGGTCTTGGTAGATGTCATGACCGATAACTATGGCGGCAAACAAAGCGGTTCCTGTGAACAATCGCTTCAGGCTGGTGGGAAGCAGCAATATAAGCTTCCTCCAAAGTGCATCCCCGATGATGCGACGTCCTTTATTCATTTTTCTCACAGCATGGACGGCCGTGACAAATGGAACGAACACAACGAGATGCAGCACATAAAAACCAACCCAAATGCCATGCTCGGGCCTGAACATGGCACTGAGGCAAACAGCGACGGAGCAGGCATAGCCCGCCCAAGCGAGCTTTTTGCAAAATCGCTGCCACGGTGACATGACGAGTCAGTTTTTCCCACTCGTCCACCTCGCGGCGTTGATGAGGAGCTGCTGATACGGCTTCAAATCATGCACGCGGGCGTCGTGGCCGAGGGCGATGCCGACGACGCGGGCTTTCGGGTGCTTGGTGATCCAGACGCTGGGGTGCGGCTTTTGGTATTTGTCGCTGTTGCTCGTTTCGGCGAGGACTTCGATGGCGTTTGTGCCTTCGGGAGCGCCTTCGGCGTTCACGTAGTAGAGTTCGTCTTCGACGGTGAAGCTGTCCGGAACTCCGGCCATGACTTCATGACTTTTGACCTTCTTGACCTCAAATGGATGGATCTTGTCGTGACCGCGGGCACCGCCGCCGACGATTTGGGCGTTGAGCTCGGGCCAGCCGGGGAAGCCATACCAGGTGCCGGGATGCAGCATGACGATGCCTTTGCCTGCGGCGGCGAATTCGAAGAGCGCTTTGCGATAAGCGGCGGTGTCGAAGAATTTGCGGTTCACGCTGATGATGGCGGCGCCGGCGTTCGCGAGTTCGGAGGCGGCTTGGTCGCGGTCTTCGGTGTAGTGGACGGAGAAACCGGCGGCTTTGAGCGTGGCGACATCGGTGGTGCCGAAGAAGTCTTTGAAGTTGTGCGAGGAACCGCCGC
>CANHTV010000430.1 GCA_947463285.1 Verrucomicrobiaceae bacterium
CATCAGGTGGCCGTGCATAAATTTGGCAACAGCGTCGAGTATGTCCCCGAGGCCAGTACGGAGGGTGTCTTTTCACTCGTCTCTTCACGCCAGGCCGACTACGGCGTGCTGCCCATCGAGCACTCCGCCGAGGGCGCGGTGCATCACACGCTGGACCATCTGGTGGACTCGCCACTGCAAATTTACGCTGAGATCCTTTGGAAGCTGGAGACCGTGGTCATGGCCCAGCCATGCGATAAAGCCCCCACGGTCATCTACGGCCACCCCCAGATGCTAGCCCCCTGCCGGGCCTGGCTGAACACGAGCTTTCCCGGAGTGAAGCTGATCGAGACCGCATCCTCCAGCCTCGCTGCCAACCATGCCGAAAACGAACCCGGCACTGCCGCTGTCGGAACGCCTTTAAGCGCGGAACTTCATGGTCTGAAGGTCATCAGCACCACCCCGCGCGAGTATGCCACGAGGGCACGTTTCATCGTCCTGGGCAACCGCAGTGGGGCACCCAGTGGTAACGATGACACCATGCTGATGGTTCATGCCCGTGACCGAGTGGGAGCATTACTAGAGGTGCTGAAAATCTTTGCCGCACATGAGTTGAATGTGCGCCAGATCGAAAACCGCCCGGTGCCAGGAGATCAGACAGGCACCGAGGCCAGGTTTTTCCTGGAAATCAGCGGACATCACGAAGATGCCGCCGTTGTTTCAGCCATCGCAGAACTCACCGCCCTGGGGGCCACCGTCAAGCGACTGGGCAGCTACCCGGCGCCGAGCTGGATCGAGGAGCGCTGAGATCACTCAAAGCGTGTCCAGCCTTTTCAGGCATGACGCCAATGGTCCTGAAAAAGAATCAGCGCTTGTGGATCGCAGAAAAAGCTCAGCCAAGAAGCAGCATTGATCTAGTCAACATCATGCGACAGGCTGAAAGCATGATCCGACACACTGCTTTTCGCCCGCCTTCTCCACCCGCCAAATGGCTTGAATCGGGGCTGCGGGAAGAGTTTGAAAAAGCCGGAACGACGGCTCACCGGCTCGCCACTGGAGGCGATGGCTGGGTGGAGCGCCTGGGTGATGATGTGATGATCTCACACAAAAACGAGGTGGTTTTAACCGAACTGGTGGCGGGCCTTACTGCATGGACGGCTAAGGAGTCCTGGAAACCGGCGCGGGTATTCACGCGATTTTTACCCCTCAAAAATGCCGATCGAGTCTCGCCTGTGCTGCACTCGGGTGACGAAACGCTGCCCGTCACGACGGTCGTTACGGAGGCGGGCATCCGATACGGACTCGATTTCGCCACAGGCTACAGTCACGGACTGTTTCTGGATCAGCGGGCAAATCGGGCCAAACTGGCGGTGCTGCGCCCGAAAAAGCTATTAAACACCTTCGCCTACACCTGTAGTTTTAGCGTCGTCGCTGCGCTGGGCGGTGCTGAGACACTGAGCGTGGATTTGTCCCGCAAATCGCTGGATCGAGGCAAGCAGAACCTTGCGCTCAATGGGATCGCTGAAACGAAACACCGCTTTGTTGCGGATGACACCTTGGAGCTTCTGCCAAAGCTGGCGCAACGAGGCGAACGCTTTGATTCCATCATCCTTGATCCACCCACTTTCTCGCGCGGCAACAACGGACGCCTCTGGCAGGTGGAACAGCATTTTGAAGACCTACTCCGAGCCGCACTCGAAGTCGCTGGCCCCAAATGCGCGATCCTGCTCTCCACCAACTGCACCAAAATGGATGAAGCAGGTCTGGAACGTCAGGCAAGAGCCTGCGCGAAGCTCAAGCGTCGCACGGCTGACTACTCACGGACCAATACGCCTGCTGATTTCCCCGTCGGAGAAGGAGCCAAAACGGTCTGGATGATGGTGAGGTAGGAAACCGCCGCTTCTTTGGCCACAAGCAACTGCACGTGCCGGATTAGATTGACCTCCATTTTGCCGCCTGCTTCTGGGATGTTTTCAGTGCTCTTTTTACAGGTCACACAGCATCTCAGGTCTAGCTCCTAGACACTTGATCACGGTGCTTCTTCAGATGGCGCTGGCGGGGCTGTTTTCTTCACTGGCTGCGGGAATTTTGGAGCCGGGATGAACCCCTGCTGACGCCCACCTGACCAGCCGCCACGCTCTGACTGGCTGCTTTTAAAAGGGCGCGGGGCTTTGTTGTTTTGCTTCTGACTCTTCATGGCGACCTCTCTGGATGCCAGCAATGGATGAAATTTCAAGGCTGGATCATGATCTGGGATTGAACTCATGAGGCTCAGCCGTTGAAATCTGCGACATGCCCCGACTTCTTACTCCCCTGATCATGATTTCCGCACTTCTAATTGGTGAAGACTACGCTGACGCCCAGCAAAAAACGGCCAACTATGATGAATCCAAAATCGCGCCGTACTCTCTGCCTGAGCTTTTGAAGACCCAAAGTGGCAAAGCTATCGCCAACGCAGAAGCCTGGACGCTGGAACGTCGCCCGGAAGTGCTTGGTTTATTCGAGAAGCACGTCTTCGGCAAAACGCCTGCCCCCGCAACTTGGGGCATGGTGGACTTCAAAGTTACCGCGGTGAAAACCGATGCACTCGGAGGCAAGGCAACGCGCAAGTTCATCCACATCTCCCTGCCGGAGCATCCTTCCTGGCATGGCATGGACGTGATGCTCTACACGCCCAACGAAGCCAAGCACCCCGTGCCCTGCTTTGTCGGCCCCAGCTTTGGCGGCAACCACGCCGTTAGCAACGAGCCCGATGTGCCGCTTTCCACCCGCTGGATGCGAGATAGCAAGGATAAACACATCGTGGATAATCGCGCAACGGAAGCCAGCCGTGGCAATGAAAGCAGCCGCTGGCCTCTGGAAATGATCATCGGTCAAGGCTGCGCCGTCGCGACTTACTATTATGGCGACATCGAGCCTGATCATGCTGACGGCTGGAAGGATGGCCTGCGTGCGGTTTTGAGTCCCAAAGGAGCAACTACCGACTGGCAAGATGGCCAATGGGGAGCCATCGGGGCCTGGGCCTGGGGACTGAGCCGCATTGCTGACTATCTGGAAACTGAAAGCGCCGTGGATGCTAAAAAACTAGCCGTCATTGGTCACTCACGTCTGGGTAAAACCTCCCTGTGGGCGGGGGCTCAAGATCAGCGGTTCGGAGTGGTGATCTCCAACAACTCCGGTGAAGGCGGTGCTGCCATCATGCGCCGAAACTTTGGCGAAACCACCGCTGTGATCACGAAAGCCTTTCCACATTGGTTTACCAAGACCTACACCAGCTACGCAGGCAATGAAGCCGCCTGCCCCATCGACAAACACATGCTCATCTCCCTGGCAGCTCCACGCGCGATTTACATTGCCAGTGCCGTGCAGGACGAATGGGCAGATCCGAAAGGCGAGTTCTTGTCAGGCCTTCATGCAGAACCCGCATTCGCTTTGTTTGGACACAAAGGTTATGGAGTGACCGAGCAGCCGGCAATTGATCAACCCGTCGGGGATCGCATCGGCTACCATGTCCGCACAGGCAAACATGATGTGACCGACTTTGATTGGACGCAGTATTTGAAGTTCGCCAAACGGAACCTCTGATCAGCCGAACAACAAGCGGCCAAAGGCAACGGCGGCCACCATTCCAATAAAGTCAGCCGTGAGCCCTGCCATCAGGGCATGACGGAAGCGTCGGATGCCGACG
>CANHTV010000431.1 GCA_947463285.1 Verrucomicrobiaceae bacterium
GCACGGCGATGGCGTGCCTCCGGATGTCGTCACCTTCCTGCTCGGCATCAATGACTGCTTTGGCGCTGATCCCAACAGCCCGGACAAAAAGATCAACGAAATGCTCGACCAAGCCGACAAGCTGCTCGCGGAGTTTCATAAAGCTGCGCCGAAAGCTCTGCTCGCCGTTGGTTTGACCACGCCTCCGAATTCACGTCAGGCTGGCTTCACCGCGAACTACAAAGACAAATACCCGCGCTGGGGCTGGAAGCGCATCCAGCATCGCCTCGTGCAGCGGATGCTGGAACGTCTCTCAAATCGTGAGAGCGAAGGCATCCACCTCGTGCCCACCGAGCTGAATCTCGATCCCGTCGATGGTTATCCTGTGAACAACGGCGTGCATCCGAACCCCGTCGGCTACGCTCAGATCGGTGCGAGTTTTTACTCGTGGATGAAGTCGAGGCTGTAAAAAGGCTGACTCTGCTTCAGCAAAGTCAGCCTTGAGATTGAATGCGCGAGCCAAGGATCAAGCCGCAGCCACAGCGGTCTGCCCTTGCACGCCCAGGCCTTCGACGCCGAGTTCGATGACGTCGCCCGGTTTCATAAAGACGGGCTCCGGTTTGAAACCGAGGCCGACTCCAGGAGGTGTGCCGGTGGTGATGATGTCACCTGGCAGGAGACTCATGAACTGGCTGAGGTAGCTGACGAGCTTCTTCACACCAAAGATCATCTGCGCCGTGCTGCTGTTTTGGATGGTCTTGCCGTTCAGCTTCAGCCAAAGCGAAAGGTTCTGTGGATCAGCGACTTCATCGCTCGTGGCAAGGAAGGGACCGATGGGCGCAAAGGTGTCGCAGCTCTTGCCCTTCACCCACTGGCCGCCGCGCTCGAGTTGCCATTCGCGCTCGCTGTAGTCATTGTGGACGCAATATCCCGCGACATGGCTCATGGCGTCTTCTTCGCTGACGTAGCTGGCCTTTTTGCCGATCACGAAAGCCAGCTCGACCTCCCAGTCGGTCTTCTTCGAGTTGCGTGGGATCACGACGTTGTCGTTGGGGCCCACGATGGCGCTGGTGGCCTTGAAGAAAACGATGGGTTCCGCTGGAATCGGCATGCCGCTTTCCTTCGCGTGATCGACATAGTTCAGGCCGATGCAGATGATCTTGCTCGGACGCGCGATGCAAGGCCCGAGACGCACGGAGGCATCCACGGTGGGAGCGGTCTCAGCATTCGCAGCAGCCCAAGCGGACAAGCGCTCCAAGCCATCGCCACTAAAGAAATTCTCATCATAATCGCCTCCAAACGCACTCGCGTCGATGCGACGTCCGTCGTCGAGTTGCAGGCCGATTTTTTCTTCTCCAGGGTTTCCAAAGCGGATCAGTTTCATGTTTTTTGTTCTGGGTTCTTGGTTGTTTGAGCACTTAACGGAACCTCTGCATTCTGGCGAATGCTCCTACAGCGCGTCGGTAGGCTCGTTCGCCAGAACGAGAAGGTCGTGAATGGATGTAGCTTACTTCTTCTCGTCGCCCTCGGCGTTCGCGTAGCGGCCGATGATCGGATACTGCTCCAGTTCTGCGACGGTGCCAGTCACGGGGAAGCTTTCGCGCCCGACCCAATACACAGCCGCCGCAGCGATGTCCTCAGGCATCAAAAGGCGGCCCATCGGCACGACTTGCGCGGGCAGGCGCTCCGGCCAGCCTTCGCCGAGTCCGTCGCCGAGTTTGACCTGGTATTCGTTGTCCGAGAGAGTCCAGCCGACATTGAGCTGGTTCACGCGCACACGATCCATGCCGAGCGAGTCCGCCAGATTCCGCGTCATGGTCATAAGTGCGCCTTTCGACATCGAGTAGGCCAGCATGTTCGCCTGACCGCAGTGTGCGAGCACAGAGCCGATATTCAGCACCACGCCCTGGTTCTTTTTCAACTCAGCAAACAGCGCCCGGATGAGCAACATCGGCGCACGGGCATTCACGGCCATCATCCGATCAAAAAACGCCGCGTCTGTCTCCGCGATGCGTCCCCGGCTGGTGATCGCTGCATTGTTCACCAGCGCATCCACTCGGCCAAAAGCAGCGATGGCTTCCGCAGCGAGCTTTTCGGGGTAAGTCGGGTCTTCCAGGCTGCCCTGGCAAAAGGCGGCTTTGCCTTCGCCGAGTTCGTTTTTCAAAGCTTCACCGCGCGCCGCGTCGCGACCATGCAGGATGACTTTGGCACCTTCGGCGACAAAGCGTCGCGCCATGAATTCACCGATGCCAGTGGTGCTGCCGGTGATGAGGATAACTTGGTCTTTGAGTCGCATGGTGGGGGCGTTTGGGTTGGAAGCTTTTTCTATGGCGAGAAGCAGCCCGTGCTCAAGAGAGCAACCGTGATGGAGTGATTATTTGCTCAGTACCTTTGTCACAAAATCATCCAGCGCCTTTGTTGTGGCGTCGCCTTCCGTGCCGATGAGGGCGTTGATCTTCGAGTGATTCGTCTCCTTGCCGCCAAAGACCGTCACTGGGATTTCTGCCGCCTTCAGGGCTGCCTCCAGTCGCTTAGCTTGAATGGAATTATCCGGGTGATCCGCCACATGCACGATCAGGAATGGCGGGATGCTTTTCCCCTTCGCCACATGCGTCACGGCGGAAAAATCGACATGCTTGGCGGGATCGTTGCCGAACTTCAGGCGATGCCCATACTTCGGCATCGGCATCCCATGCACTCGCAGCCGCGTCTCCGCTGTCTCGATGATGGCCGGGATGTCGTACGTGTCGCCATCCACCGGCACGCAGCCGATGAGCGAGGCGAATGAAACGCCTTCTGCCTTCAAATAACGGTCATCCGTGCAGATCAGCGTCGCCAGTTGCGCCCCGGAGGAATGCCCGCCGACGAGCACTCGCTGCGGATCTCCACCATGCTCGGCGATGTGCTTGTGCATCCAGCCGAAGGCCTTCGCCACATCGCGCACCAGCACCTCCATCTCCACCTCTGGCAGCAGGCGGTGATTGATCGCCACAAACACAAAACCTTTCTTCGTGAACCACGCCGGCTTCTCCTGCACGTTCGCCTTGTCGCCCGTCTGCCAGCCGCCGCCGTGAACCCAAAAGACGACCGGCAGATTCTTCGCGCCTGCAGGCGAATAAATGTCCAGCACATGCCTTGCGTGGCCGTTTTCGACATAGGGAATGCTGCGTTTCATCTCCTGAGCCATGGCGGAGACGGCAAACAGGAGGCTGGCAAAAAGAATGAATTTCATGAGCTGAGCAATACGCAGCCGCTCGCGTTTACTTCAGGTATTTCGCCAGATCCCGCATCGCGATCACCGTGCAGTCTTCGTCTTTGAGATGCTGCATGTAGGCCTCGAACTTCGCCGGATCGGTATTCACCCACGGGTGTTTGATGTCCGGCACGCCGTGAAAGGTCATCACCGCGATCTTTCCACCCTTCGCCTGCGCCACGGCGGCCTTGAACTGCTCCAGCGTGCTCTCCGGCTTGCCGTCAAAGGCCTGTGGCATGAGCAAAGGCTCGTCTGTGGCCGGATCGAAGGACTTCGCGCCTCCAGCCCGCGCAAACTGATAACCACGCTCGCGCAGCAGCTTCACCGCCGGCTCACTCGTCGCATAGCCGGGATAGCAAAAGCTCACTGGCTTTGGGAGGCCGTGCTCAACACAGCGCGTCTCGATGAAC
>CANHTV010000432.1 GCA_947463285.1 Verrucomicrobiaceae bacterium
AGCGAATCCGGGTAATACACGCCGTCTTTCTCCAGCACGCCCTTGGCGAGGTATTCGAGGTTCACCTGATGCACGATGCCGATGCCGGGAGGCACGACTTTGAAGGTATCAAAGGCCTGCTCGCCCCATTTCAGGAACTGGTAGCGCTCCTTGTTGCGCTCAAACTCCAGCGCGAGGTTTTGATTCAGCGCCTGCTGCGTGCCGGCGAAATCGACCTGCACCGAGTGGTCCACCACGAGATCGACCGGCACCAGCGGCTCGACCATCTTCGGGTTCTTGCCGAGCTGCTTCACCTTCGAGCGCATGGCAGCCAAATCGACCAGCAGCGGCACGCCCGTGAAATCTTGCAGCACGATGCGAGCGACGGTGAACGGGATTTCATACTCGCCGGGGCTCTTGGCGTTCCAGTTGGCCAGATTCTTCACATCGGCCTCAGTGACCTTCTTGCCATCCAGATTGCGCAGCAGCGACTCCAGCACGATGCGGATGGAAACCGGCAGCTTCGAGACTTTGCCGATGCCCGCGGCCTCGAGAGCCGGGAGGGAGTAAAACTTGCCGGAAGTACCGGAACCAGTAGTGAAGGTCTGAGGGGTATTCATTGAGGGGAAATCAAGGGACTAGAGCCAATAGCGAGAGAAGCACATTTGACACCATTTTTTTGCAGGTTTGCGCAACTCATTGGCCCATACAAACGAGGCATCTATCCTGAAATAAAAAATCCCAGACACAAGTGCCGGGGATCTTTAAGTTTAGGATTGGATCAGAGAGCTTAAAACTCTTCGCTTCCGACCGTGAAGGTCACGTTACCGATGCGAGCCTTGGCCATCGCATTGAGCACGTCGATGACGCGTTCATATCGAGCCTGTTCCTCAGCTTGAATGGTGACCATTACTTTAGCATTACGGCTGTCAGCCTCCTGCTTCAAGCGCATCAGAGTAGCGGTAAAATTTGGCAGCGTTTTGTTTTCTGGAGAATCAAACTCTTCCTCATTCAAGGTTACAACTCCGACTTCTTCAACGGTGACGATGATTTCATCGGGAGGTGTTTGCTCATCATTGAGCGCCGGTGTGCCGATTCCAGGAAGCTGCGTTTTGAGTTCGCGCTCCACCTTTACGGCACCTGCCATCACCATGAAGAAGAGCATGATGACGAAAACAACGTCAATCATGGGCGCAATCTGGAAGCCCATGACCAAATTGTCGCCCTCAATGGCGTGATGCTTTTTTTTGTGAGACATCTGTGATTATTCCTGGTTAAGAGCAGAAAAGGAAATGTCATCAATGCCCGACTGGGCAATCAAGGCCATGACCTTTTGGATCTCCACTGCAGGTACATCGCGGTCACCGCGAATGATCACCCGGTAGGTGGAGTTGTTGTTTTTACGTTGGGTCAAAGTCTCGACGATCTCCTCGTTGGGGAGTTCACGATCATCGAGTTTGATTTTGGACTCCTGTTTGCCAGAGAGCCAACGGACGTTGATGGCGGCTTCGAACATGGCGTTCTTGTCCTCCTTCTTTTTCGCGTCAGCTGCCACAGGCAATTTGATGTCCTTATCGATGCGTAATACCTGAGCTGAGGTGATGCTCATAAAGAAAATGAGCAACACCAGCAGCACATCGATCATCGGAGCAATCTGAAACTCCGGTTCTCCGTCTCCTCCGCCTCCTCCTCCGCCCATAGTGGTGTAGTATTAAGGGTTAATGAAATCAAAAGGCGTCAGCTTAGGCAGCAGCCACGGCAGTTTCGCCGCCAGCGACCCAGTTTGGAATCGCTGCAAAGAACTCTTCCTCGCCGACGTGCGCATCCTTGAGATGGGAATAAGGCATTTTGCGGAAGAGGGCACTCACAACATCCTGAAGACCACTCATGGATGATTGAAGGCGATTGCGCAGGAAATAGAAGAACATGAATGCAGGAACAGCGATGAAGAGACCCGAGGCTGTAGCGATGAGCACCTCACCGATAGCGCCAGAAAGCTTGGAAGGATCACCCACGCCGCTTGTGCCAAGAGTAGCGAAAGCGCTCATCATCCCTGTCACCGTTCCAGTCAGACCGATCATCGGTGTGCAAACCCCGATAACGGAGAGGTAGTTGATTCGGGTGGTGATGGTGGAGTTTACTTTGTTGAGTTCGGTAAAGAGAGCCGTTTCGACAGCTTCTTCGCCGTCACCAACGAAGCTGAGCGCAACGCGCGAGATGTCGCAGAAAGGAGAACTGTTATTTTTGCTGAACTGATAAGCACCGACATAGTCACCTGCACGGAAAAGGTCCTGCACCTGTGTGACCTGACCGACAGGAGCCATCTTCTTCAAACCTGTGCGCATCCAGAGATCAACAGTAAGCCAGATGAGCGCCACGGAGCAGGCCGTGATAGGGTACATCACCCATCCACCCTCATGGAAGCGATCAGCCAAAGTGTGCTCCACTTTCGTTGGAGCAGCAGCTTCACCTGCTGGTGCGGCGCCTTCCTGGGCGTGAATTGGAGCGACGATGGCAAAGTTACCAAACAACATCATGGCGCAAGCGGATGCGCGGACGACGGTCTGAATCAAGGAGGCGGAGGTGCGGTTTTGCATGGGTGCTATTGGGCTTGGATTTTGGAAAAAAGATTACTTGGCTGCGGCTGGTGCAGGTTCTTTGGCGGGTTCGGCGTCTGCTTCTTCAGGTTCGTTGCTCATGCCGTTGATCGGCGCAAGTTCTTTGGAGGCAGAATCAGCTACAGCAGAGCCAGGGTAAGATTCGACTAGTCTTTTAAAGACTGCTTGGGCATCCGCAAGACGGCGCATTTTGACGAGCATCTGCCCAGCTTTAAGTTCGGCATCAGGAACACGTTGAAGTTGCGTACCATAAAAGACGGGAATGCGAAGATAGGCCATCAGGGCCTTTTCCCACTCTTTTTTACGAGCGTGGATATCAGCGATGATATTCCAGATAGAGGCACCAACACCGCTATCATCTGTTTCAGAAAGGATGCTTTCAGCTTCAGCCAAAATGCTGGCGTATTCAGATGAGGTCTGACGATCAATATCCAACTGGATGATTCGCAGCTTCATCTTTTGACTGTCACTAAGTTTGAGTGTCTTCAGTTGTGGAATGAGCTTGATAGTATCTTCAAACTTGCCGGCCTGACTCAGTGTCTCGACGTAGGTGAAGAAAACCTCGGGATATGGAGTGCCTGGAAGACCTTCAAAGCTTGCAAAAAAATCTTTGGCTTTCACCAAAACAGCCAGCGCCTCTTCGGCCTTGCCTTTGGACATCAAATCGCGGGCTTCCGTGATTTCGACCACATCCGTCCAATCTAGCGAAGCTACATTTTGTTTAGGCAGTTGCGTCGTTGCAGTTTTGTTATCACCGATGGCAATACTGCGGATGATTTTACCATCCTGAATAGTGAATTCGGACTGCGGAATACGACTACCATCCTTGAGGATAATGAACTGAGCGCGAGCAGTGCCAACCATGTAGCTGGTGACGGCTAGGAGCAGAAGTGTGATGCGTGACATTGTCGGTAAAAGGGATGAGAAGAGTTACAGTTTGCTGAGTTCCTGCTGGGCCTCTTTCATTTCCGGGAACGTTTGGAGATCCTGCCGCTTGGTCATTTCAAGCAAAAGCAACTTGGCAGCTTCAC
>CANHTV010000433.1 GCA_947463285.1 Verrucomicrobiaceae bacterium
ATTTTCAGTAACGATCCTAATAATTCGGGGTTACTTTCTTCTGAACAGAATCTTCACTGACCATGAAAACACCAAAAATCTGCTGTCTCCTGACAGCAATCGCCCTTGCTCAAAGCTCTCTCTTAGGGGTCTCCACTGACCCTGTAGGCTTTGTTTCCATTTCAGTTCCAGCTAATTCTGATGCCATCTTGGCGGTGCCTCTGAATCGTGCAGCAGAATTCAAAGGCGTGATTCAGTCCATTTCTGGAAATGTCATCACCGTCACAGGCACTCCGGCATGGACTGCGAATGCCTTTGCACCAGGCGTCACAGCTAACAAAACTTACGCTGTGCAAATTGCTGGTGGAGCCAAGGAAGGTTTGATCGGTCGAATCACTGGTAATGGCGTTGATACAATTACTGTTTCCTTAGACAGCGGCGATGACTTAACAAATATCGGGACCGTCGCGATACCGCTCGATCCAGATGGTGCGGGCCCTCTAACGGCCCAAGCTGACCAAATCGACATCAAGCCATACTGGACCCCCGGAAGCCTTCTTGGAACAAATCTACCAGCAGCAACAGAGTTTTTAGGATTCGAAAATTCCGGGACTGGCGTCAACAAAGCAGCTTCTGAAATTTATGGTGCTACTGGCTCTAGTTGGGAGAATGGTGAAACAGGTGACGATGCCACTCATAGCCCTATTAAATTTGGAAAATCTTTCATTCTCAGAAACAATAGCGCTTCTCCGATTAGCTTGAGCATGGTTGGATCAGTACCCATGACCGCCGCTGTAATTCGCCTCAGCACACTGGGCAATAATACTGATCAAGATCAGCGCATTGGGTTTATGAGCCCCGTCCCAGAATCAATCATCAACCTTAATATACCAGCTCAGGCAGGTGACATCATTTTTGGTTTTGATAATTCTGCTAGTGGTAAAAACAAGTCAGCTAGTATCGTTTATGCTTTTGATGGGACCAATTGGGTGAATGACGAAACAGGTGATCCACTCAGCATAAATGATAAGCTACAACCAGGTTTTGGATACATGTTCAGAAAATTCCGCACAGCCACACCTCAAACAGTAGTTTGGCGTAAACTCCCATCTTATCTTCAATAATCATTCAATTTTTAAGAATATGAAACCTCTAATCACACTTATTCTGGCCATCTCGGCACTGGCAACTGTTGAGTCAAAAGCCACTGTAACACTTCAATTTGGTCAGACAGGCGTAGCTCGGGCTTCGGGCTTCGCCAATAACGCAGGAGTAGCCACCAACGGTATGCGCTGGGGTATTGTAATTGACAGTTCCGGTAACGGATTTGGGGCTGGCTCATACGACGTGTTTGACCAAGGCACGAATGGCTTTCTGAACATCAGTGCTACAGCCTCTGACGATTATTTCGTTACAACGGGTCTTTCTACTAACTCTGCTACGGCAACTGGCAGCGACTCTGCTGTTACAGCAGGTGCAATTACGCAGCTAACAAATATTCTAGGCCCCACTTTCCCTAGTGGCGTTACAGCAAATGATGCATTCCGCATCATTTGGTTCGATGGTGCGCCAGCTGTAGGAACATATTATGGAATGATGTCAGACCCATCCTTCGTTATTCCTGCGGACGGAAACACCGTATCTTTCGCTAGCATTTTTGCTGGTAACTCTGATCCGATTAAGTCAGCCAACCTTCAATTCCCTGGCGCGGCAGTCGTTCCAGAGCCATCTCGCTTGATGCTTCTTGGCCTCGGCGTCTTCGGCCTGTTCTTCCGCCGCCGTCGCTAACCCGAGCGTCGAAAGACTTCTTTTCAAATCAGCCTCAGAGTTTCGGCTCTGAGGCTTTTTTGTTTCTGGATGAGGCCATCGACGGTTGGGAATATCGGGCGTCTGGGGTGCGCTCGACACCCAGCACCTCATCTCCCGATTTCCCGACTTCTGAGAGGCTCTAACATCCTGAGACGGTTCTGCCAAATCCAGGTGTCCACGAATTACGGTGAGTCGCATCGACAGCAGAATGGGGACAAGAGAATTCAAAATCATTCTTCTGTGCCCATTCTTTTGTCGAATTCGGTTTCATGAGCATTCCTGCGCGGTCAGAGTATCTGAGTCCACGTTGGCCATGCGACATTCGTGACTCCCCAAGCCGTCGGGAAGTTTGGCGAAGCTGCCTTTGGGTGTCAGCGATATTGTTTTAACGCCAAACATTCCCAACCTATGCGAGTGAGGCGCGCGCTACTTTCCGGCGCGTTGGATGCGGGCGGGGACGTCGTTCACGGAGAAGCCAGCACTACGCAAGCCGTCCCACACTTTCATGAGCACGCCAAGCGCGGTGTCGGTGTCGGCCTCAAGCTCCAGTTTCACACCGGGCTGGATTTCCTTCATCTTCTTCAACGCTTCCGCCAGCTTGTCGATCTGGACTGGATTGCCATCGAGAAACAGCTCCTGGGTTTTCGTCAGGGTGATGGCTTTCCGCACCTCGGACGTGCTCTCGGTCGCGCCCATGGTTTTAGACTCGGGCAGGTTGATCTTCACCTGCACTTTCTTTTCCCGGAAGGTGGTGGTGGCGATGAAGAAAATCAGCAGGATGACCATGATGTCGATCAGCGACACGATAGGGATGGCCGGGACGGGGCGGCGTCTGGGGCGGAGATTCAGATTCATCAGTGGCGTTCCCTGTTGGATGAGCGCTGCACCTCAAAGTGGGCAAAGAAGGTCTGGATGGTCTCGTGCAGAATGGACTCGAGACGCACGGCGATGCTGTCAAGCCGCCGGATGAAGTAGGTGTGCGCCATCACGGACGGCACCGCCACAAAGAGACCGGCGATAGTGCAGCGCAGAGCAACACCGATTTCCTTGGCCACTTCCGTGGTGTCTGGCCCAGCCTCACTGCCGAAAGCGGAGAACATGCCGACCAGACCAGCGGTGGTGCCGAGCAGGCCAAGCAAGGGAGCGACCGTGACCATGACCTCCAGCAGCGGTATGCCGCGCTCCAAATGATGCAGCTCTTCCTTGGCACGTGCCGTGAGGGTATCCACGCACTCCTGACGTGAGGAAAAGGTGCCACTGATGGCCAGCGCGCCAAGCTTGGCCAGAAGGGAGATGTCGCGCTCCAAGAACTCCTGCAGCGGCTTGATGTCACCTTTCGCGGCGTAGTTTGGCAGGGAACGCAGCTGGCTGGCGACGCTGGCCGGGAGTACAAGATGATCACGCAGCCGCAACCAGGCTGAGATCATGACCGTCACCGCCAAGAAGGAGCAGATGACGATGAAAAGCATGACGTAACCACCCGTGGCCAAAAAGGCCCCCAGGCGAGCCAGGCCGGAAGCAGGAGGCTCAGAGGCAGCAGCAGCAAGAAGGGCGAAAGACGAGATCATCAGGAGCATGGGAAAAACTGCCTGAGGTATCTCTGCAACGCCCCAAACACGCAAGGAGGAAATGGCGAAGGGGAGACATCGGTTCTCGAGCAACCCGGGAAATGAAGAATACCTCGGAGTGATGGAACAGTGGTGTATTGAAAATTCATCACTCCATCACTCCATCACTCCATCACTCCATCACTCCATCACTCCATCACTCCATCACTCCATCACTCCATCACTCCATCACTCCATCACTCCATCACTCCATCACTCCATCA
>CANHTV010000434.1 GCA_947463285.1 Verrucomicrobiaceae bacterium
CAAAGGCCTGTATTTGTTGGGAGTTACCTCCAATAAAGGCGCGGCAGACATTGAGCTGCAACACGTCGGCGAGCGTCAGGTCTTTGAAATCGTCGCTGACATGACACAGGCCAGCCCTCAGGTGGGCCTAGTAATGGGTCTCACCAATGCAGCGGCGTCGGTGCTTGCACGCACCCCTGATGTGCCCCTTTTAATCCCTGGCCTCGGAGCTCAGGGCGGAGATCTGGCTGCGCTGAAAGGCTGTGGTCGTCAGGCTCCGCTGTTGGTCAATGTTTCTCGTGGCATTCTCTATCAGGATGACGGAAAGAGCTATGCCGAGCGGGCTAAGTTTTGGATGGAAAGCATCCAAATGGCGCTGCGCTGAAGATAAATCAGTTTCCATAAGTGACAGTTCAGTGACGCAACTCTGATTGTCGTCAGCCAAGATTCTTTGCAGGATTAATTCGGTTAGTGGTGATTTATTACAATTATGATCATTGAGATCAGTGAACACTTTCAGACTCCCTTAAAGCGTAGTTTGTATCGCGTCGCCGGATCATGGCTGGAGCATACTCTTGGGCTGCGAGGCTTTGATGCGATCTATCAAGGCGGTCACGAGCATTATGAGCGGCAAAAGCCTGAGGACCGCACCTGTGGTGCTTTCTTTGATGGTGTCGTCGCAGCCTTGAATGCCAAGTGTGATCTCGATCTGGTGACGGGTTTTGAGTTTCCCAAGACTGGGCCGCTGATCATCGTGGCCAATCATCCCTACGGCATCCTAGATCCCTGCCTGCTGGCCAGCTACGTCGGCAAACATCGCCGTGACTTGAAAGTGATGACCAACTCCCTGCTCGGCGTGATGCCGGAGCTGAAGGAGCACGGCATCTTGGTGAATCCTTTTGGTGGTGAAGAGGCGGCGAAGAGCAACATCGCGGGCATGAAGCAAGCTCTGAAGCATCTCAATGCTGGGGGAGCCATGCTGATCTTTCCTTCGGGGGAAGTTTCGGCTTATCACATCGGCAGGGGCATCGAGGAGGCACTCTGGACCAAGCATGTCGGCTCCCTCGTCCGGCGCACCCAGGCCTCTGTGCTGCCGGTCTATTTTCCCGGCTCCAACAGTGCGCTCTTTCAGATGGCAGGGCTTATCCATCCAAGCCTGCGCACGGGTTTGATCCTGCGTGAATTTTGCCGCCAGCGTGACACCACGGTCGAGATGATCGTTGGCTCCGTCATTCCGTACTCAAAGTTGCGCAAACATGAGGATGATGAGGCACTGACAAAATTTCTCCGCATTCATACACTGGTATTGGCACGCCGACGCCAATCGAAGCGCCTCGCGGATTCAAAGCAGGACCTCGCCATATCCATTGAGGCACATCGCGCGGCGGCGCACCAGGAGCGCATTCTCAATGAAGTGAACGCCTTGAAGGAGCGAGGCGCTTGTCTGGTGAATCAGAGCGGTTTTTCTGTGTTCTCGGCCCACTCGCATGAAATCCCTGATACCTTGCAGGAGATTGGACGTCTGCGTGAGATCACCTTTCGTCAGGTCGGGGAAGGCACGGGCTTGGAGATCGACTTGGATAAATTTGACCGCTACTACGAGCATCTTTTTCTCTGGGATGAAGCCAAGCAGCGCATTGCCGGAGCTTACCGACTCGGGCGTGCAGACATCATCCTGCGTGAGTATGGCCCCAAGGGGCTCTATACGAACACGCTGTTCATGTTTGAAAAACCGTTTCTGGCCAGCCTCGAAAGTGCTGTCGAGATGGGGCGCAGCTTCATCACAAGCGAGTATCAAAAGAGCCTGTCCTCTCTTCCGTTGCTATGGAAGGGAATCGCTCTCTGGATGGTGAAAAATCCTGGCTACAAAAAACTCTTTGGCCCGGTCAGCATCAGCAAGGACTACGACAAGGTTAGCCGACGCATGATGGTGGAGTTCTTACAGGAAAACTGCCTGCATGAAGATCTCGCCAGTTTTGTGAAACCAAGAAATCCTTTTCGTTATCTGCGTGGACGAAAACTGATGCGTGAGTTCATCAGCGCCGACCTTCGTGATGTCGATGACTGCTCAGCTCTGATCTCCAGTGTCGAGACCGATCGCAAAGGCATCCCTGTTTTGTTAAAGCATTACCTGCGTCTCAATGGCACCCTGTTAAGCTTTAACGTTGATCAGCAATTTTCTTCCGTGGTTGATGGTCTGATCCTCGTGGACCTGACCGAGACCGACCCCAAACTGCTCGCTAAATACATGGGCGAGGACAAATGCCGCGAGTGGCTTGCCCTGCAACGATAACGGGGACGTTATGAGGTTTAAATTGTACTCTGGAAGCTTACGCATTTTGCGAAAGACGTTTGAATAGGCTGTGGCGAATCTGCTCACTGCTAAAGCTAAGCCTGAATGATTTTAGAATCACCTAATGAGAGTGTTAGCATAACACGCTACACCGCCATTCAAGACGCGAAATACCTTCTTTGCCGTCGTTTTCTAGAGTCATGTCTCTTCGATCTCTTTCCTGCCTTCTTGCGATCTTATGCAGCACGCTTCTCCATGCCTCAGGCGTGCCGACCTTTGAAGGCCCCACGCCGGGCACCTTGCGCCGCATTTCCATCCCGACCGTGGACATCTCTGCGGATACGGCTCGGCATATCGTCATCGCCCGTGGCACGGAGAAGGAATACCAGGGCCATTGCGACACGGTTCTGATGGCGGATGGCCGGACGATGTTCATCGCATGGTGCATGAATCACGCGGGACACCTCGGTCCGCTCGCTCGCAGTGATGACAGCGGCCTCACATGGAGCGCCCCTTTGCCGACGCCGCCGGACTGGCAATTCGTGAAAAAGACCACGCCTGTGCTCCATCGCCTCACCGATCCGCAGGGCGTCGAGCGCCTCTTCATCTTCGGTGGCTGTGACTTCCCGGGCAATCTGCGCAGCGCGTTCTCCACGGACCTTGGCAAAACGTGGTCGCCGATGAAGAAACTCGGGCTCGTCGGCGAAGTCGCCCCGAAGAGCATCTTGTCCTTCGATGGCGGAAAGCGCCTCGTCATGTGGTCCGACCGCCGCGACCCAACGAACGCCAAGGATCTGCATCCCGTCGTATGGCAGAGCGAATCGCTCGATGGTGGTCTCACTTGGAGCAAGGAGCACGTCATTCTCATGGTCCCGGGCCAATGGGCTCAGCCGAGTGTGACCAGATCCGATGATGGTAAGCAACTTGTCATGCTCCTGCGCGAAAACACACGCCAGCATCATTCGCTTTACTCGGTGAGCACCGACGACGCACGCACCTGGAGCGAGCCCAAAGAACTCCCCGCCGCGCTCACCGGGGATCGCCATGTCATCAAACACGCGCCCGATGGCCGCCTCGTCATCGCCTTCCGCGATATGGCAAAAACGAGCATCACCTACGGGCACTACGTCGCGTGGGTCGGCACCTTGGATGACATCGTGAACCGCTGTGAAGGCCAATATCGCATCAAACTCCTCCACAACACCAAGCGCAGCCCCACTGACAAGCCCGGCACCGGCAACACCGACTGTGGCTACTCCGATCTCGAACTCCTCGGCGACGGCACCCTCATTGCGACTACCTACATCCAATATGCCGCCGGCCCGGAAAAGAGCAGC
>CANHTV010000435.1 GCA_947463285.1 Verrucomicrobiaceae bacterium
AGCCATGCGTCCATCAAGGAATGTCGGTACTTCCTTAACGACTGGCAGGATGAGGCTGATGGCGTACTCCCAGTTTTTTTGGTCGATGGACATGAGGCCCTTCTTCCAGAGGTTCATCTGCTTGGGGGTGAGGTCGGCTTCTTTAACGATCATGGTTTTGTAGTGGGGGGATCTGAGTTGAGGGAGTTCGGAAAAAACGGAGAGGAAAGGCTTATTTACGAGGGCTACCGCTCACGATGGAGGTCAGGGCAGACCATTCTTCACGCACGCCTTTGTTAAAGCCAGCCATGCTGAATCCATGCTCAAATAGCACCATCCAGACAAAGGTGGCGGCCAGGAAGGCGAGTGACCAGAGGATTTTCGAGAGAAGACGCATGTTTCGTAAAAAGGTGACACTACAAATAAATCGGCCTGAGCGTCCAGCACGGAGTTTTTTTTTGCACCTTGCGCGGGCAGGAACCTCACCCCACCATCGCCCCATGTTTGACTCTGACACGCTGCTTTTGAACCCCGATGAACATTTTATGCGGGAGGCGCTGCGTCAGGCACGCAAGGCTGCCAGTCTCAATGAGGTGCCCATCGGTGCGGTCATTGTTCACGAGGGACAGATCATCGGACGCGCCTGGAATCAGGTGGAGACGCTGAAAGACGCCACCGCCCATGCGGAAATGCTGGCACTCACCCAGGCCGAGAGCGCCCTCGGTGACTGGCGTCTGGCGGACTGCGACCTCTACGTCACCAAGGAGCCCTGCCCGATGTGCGCCGGGGCCATCGTTCACTGCCGGGTCAAGCGCGTCATTTTTGGCTGCCCGGATGTCAAAGGCGGAGCGGCAGGTGGTTTTTGGAATCTTTTACAGGCCCCCAACCTCAATCATCGCTGTGAAATTAGCTCAGGCGTGCTCGGTGAGGAATGTGTGATGGTGCTTAAAGAATTTTTCGCCGAAGCTCGCCGCCGCCGTCAGGAAGGGCAGGAGCATCAGAAAGGTTCTGCAGCGCCGTCCGTGATAGAAGCTGCCTCCATCTTTGACGGGCCGTAATCCTTCAGGTCCGCCCTTTTCTCCTTTCCTCATCTCATGATTTTTTCTCTAACATCACGCATCCTCCGCACCGTCGATCCACTCTGTCTTGCCAAGGTCGGCTGGAATTTCGGATTCAAGGGCGCTCGCTCGGTCATGCTTTTTAAAAAGCGCATGGAGCAGGGGCAATTCTTCCCGCCCTTTCTATACGTCTCCATCCTGAACTCCTGCAATCTACGCTGCCAGGGCTGCTGGGTGGATGTGGATAAGCCACGCGAGGCCATCAAGCTCGATGAGCTGAACAAGATCGTGAATGACGCCAAAAAGCACGGCAACTCCTTCTTCGGCATCCTTGGTGGCGAGCCCTTCATGCATCCGGAGCTGTTTGATTTCCTTGCCACGCATCCCGACTGCTATTTCCAGATTTTCACCAACGGCCAGCTCATTACCGAAAAAGCCGCCACCGCCATGCGCAAGCTCGGCAACGTCACCCCGCTGGTCAGTGTCGAGGGCAATAGCAGCGTCAGCGACGAACGCCGTGGTAACAAAGATGTGCTTAACCGCACCCTGCGCGGCCTGCAAAACTGCCTGAATGCCAAGCTGCTCACCGGTGTCGCCACCAGCCTTTGCCAAACCAATATTGAAGACCTGCTGAACCGCGAGTGGCTGCAAAAGCTCATCGACATGGGCGTCCACTACACCTGGTATCACACCTACCGGCCTGTTGGGCCAAAGATCAATGATCAGCTCGCCCTGACGCCAGATCAGATCACGAAGGTCCGCCGTTTCGTCACCGACATGCGCGCGGAGATGCCCATCGCCATCGTTGATGCCTATTATGATCACAATGGCAAAGCGCTCTGCCCGATGGCCACCGGTATCAGCCATCATATCGGGCCCACCGGTGGGCTGGAGCCTTGTCCAATCATCCAGTTCGCCACTGACAATGTGCGCACGGATCGTGACCTCTTCGATGTGTTCACCCAGTCTGCTTTTCTCAAAGACTTCCGCGAGACCGCGGCGCAGCATACGCGTGGTTGCATCGTCCTGGAGAGGCCTGATCTCGTGAAGGAGCTGGCTTTAAGACATGGAGCCAAGGATACCACCATCCGCCAGACCGCTCTGGCTGAGGTCGATAGCATGAAGGCCCGCACCAGTCAGTGGCGCGAGGAGGAAGAGATTCCTGAAAAGCACTGGATGTACAAGCTCTCCAAACGCTTCTTCTACAACGACTTCGGCGTCTATCAGCAGCTCGACCCTAAAGCCCACTCGCCAAAAGTTTGATCATGATCGCACGTTTATGCCTGCTATCACTGGCTTTGGCCTTCAGCCTTCGCGCAGATTCAGATGTCCTCGGACAGGGTGATTTTCGCTATCGTGTCGTGCCAGATTGGGGGAGCGAGGCACTCGCGAAAGTTCAGGTAAAAAATGGCCATGCGGTAGCTGTGGATGCGCAGGGCCGTTTGTTTTTCCTCACCGATGACGCCCGTAATAACGTCATCGTTCTTGATACTCAAAGTGGTGCGCTCATTCGGCATTGGACCGCGAGGATGCCCGGTGCTCATGGCCTGGCCTTGGTGAAGGAAAAGGACCGCGAGGTGCTGTTCATCACCGATACCGCTCTGCATGAAGTGCGCAAGCTCACGCTGGATGGCGAAGAACTCGCGCGTTACCCCTGGCCGCAAAGCAGCGGCCTCTACAAGAAAGCTGATGACTATCGCCCCTCAAAAATCCTGCACCATCCCGATGGCCGACTCTGGATCTTTGATGGCTACGGCAAAGACTACATCCATGAATATCAGCCCGATGGCAGCTACCTCCGCTCCTGGGGTGGTAACCTTGGCACGGGGGAGAATCAGCTCATCCACTGGGGGCCTCACGGAGGCGGCCTGGATCTGCGTGATTCCGCTAAACCTATCATCATCGTTGCCATGAGTGACCAGCAGGAAATCAAGAGCTTCAACCTTGAAGGGCAGTTCCTCAGCAAGCACGCGTTTCCCGGCGGCAACCCGCGCGACTTTGTCCCCTTTGGGGATCACGCCCTGGTGCCCCACCTCGGCGACCAATGGCCGAAGGATCGCAATGCCCCCGGCTTCATCTCGGTTGTGGATCGCGACTTAAAAGTCGTCTCCAACATCGGTGCCCCGCCTGCCGTGTATCAATCCGGCAAACTCCAGCCCATGCGCAGTGATGGAAAAACCTTCATTCATCCTCACGGCGTCACCGTCGATGCCGCAGGCAATCTTTTTGTCGCCCAATTTTCTTCTCCTTCCGCCCCACTGCTGAAGTTGGAGCGTCTGAGGTAATATTCGCATTACACCAGACTTAGTCTTCATGGCACCTCTGGAAACCTCAATGCCTCAAGAGACCCTTTCGCATAGCAGACTGATGCGCAAAGCCGTGCATGAAGCGTTACCGTAAGACAGAACGGGGCGGCGGATTGGTTTCCGCCATTGAACACGAACAGACCGTGGCAGCCAAGACCTCCGGCACCCTCAAGCTGCATGACGTCATTCCCTGGGAAAGCTTCCGTCCGCTGCTCGAAGAACTCACCGGCTAGCCACCCGCCATGGGGCCAAGGGCGGCAAGCC
>CANHTV010000436.1 GCA_947463285.1 Verrucomicrobiaceae bacterium
AGCCTTGATCTCGGCCTCCAGCCAATTTTCGAGCGCTGCGTTTTCCGGCGCGAAACGCGGATCAGCTGGGTTGTCCCATTTTCGGTTCAAGTCCCAACCACCGAGGTTGAAACGCGTGCCGCCGCGTTCAACGCCGTCTTTGTTTGCCATGGGCATGATGCACACGCTGTAGCTGGCGAGGCACTTTTCGGCCTCGGCATCGCCTTTCAGCAAGCGGTGAACAAGTCCCTCGACCACCCAGTTCCCCGCAGGCTCCCAGGGATGCGCCCGCGCACGCAAAAAGACGCGGGCGGGTGCCTCTGCACGACCCACGCGGATGATTTCGAGTTCGCGACCCTGCACCGTTTTGCCGATGGGCTCGATCTTCACCAGCGGGCTCGATTTGATCTCATTGATGAAGCGATTTAGGTCCGAAAGCCGATAGGGCTCGGCTCGTGCGACAAACAAGGCCTCTGCAGGCATTTCGAGCGTCACGCGGACACGACCCGGCTCCGGGGATTCGGTGCGTATGGGCGTCCACGTCTTGCCATCGAGCGAAGTCACGACCTGTAGGATTTCCTTGGCCACAGAGCCATGCTTGCCATTCCAGACATTGTCGAGGTTCTTGAACTCCAGCGTGAGCTTGCGGCCCTTCGGAGCCTGAATGCGGAAGTGAAAATGCCCTGCAGCACGGTTCGGCGAGTTCCTCTCATGGTCGTAGTTTAGGTTCACCATCACCGTGCCATCCTCTGCGAACTCATACCAAAGCGGCGAGGCATTCTCGAAGCTTGTGTCGATGAAATCGAGCGGTGGATCGGCGGCCAAGCAGGTGGCAGCGAGGAGAAGGATGAAAACGAATCGCTTCATGAAGACTATTTTCCAAACAACCAAAGCGCCAGGATGAGCGTCCAGGCGATGTTGAAAACCTGACCTCCGAGGAAAGCGATGGCGGGACGTCCACCCCCGAGTTTGAAGAGTTCGCCGAGACGTGTCTCCAGCCCAATGCAGACGAAGGCAGCTGCGAACCAAATCTCACGCAGGCCTTTCAGCGGCTTGCTGGCGGCCTCTGCGATGGCTGGATCGACGAAGTAGGAAAACACCACGGAGGCAATGACGAAGCCGATGACGAACTTCGGGAAGCGCTGCCAGATGATGGCGGCGGAAGGTTTTTCACGCTTGGCTGTGCCGTCTTTGCCTCCGCGCATGGTCCACCAGATAGACAACACAAAAGCAGCAACGCCGATGAGCACGTTTTGAGAGAGTTTCACGATCACTCCCACTTTCGTGGCTTCTTTGCCTACCTGCTCTGTCGCCGCTGCCACAGAGCCGCTCGTATCCAATGTGCCACCGATCCAGGCACCACCGACCGCTTCGGAGAGGTCGAGCTTTTGCACGGCGACCGGCATGAGGATCATCATCGGCACAGCGCAGAGCAACACGATGGAGGTGACGTAGGAAAGTTTTTTTCGATCCCCTTGAATGGCACCGCAGGCCGCGATGGCAGCGGACACTCCGCAGATGGAAACGGCGGTCGATAGCATGACGCCGAACTCGTCATCGACCTTGAGTTTTTTAGCGATGAAAAAGCAGGCATACCAGACCACGGGGATCACAAGGGCGCCTTGAATCAAACCTGGCAGACCCGCTTTCATCATCTCTTGCAGCAGGATAGTGGCACCGAGGAGCACGATGCCGACCTTGATGAAAAATTCGGTGCGCACTGCCTCACGCAGCCACTCAGGCACAGGGAGCAGATGAGTCCATGTCATGCCCAGCAGTAGGGCAAAGACGACGTATTCGATACCCCAGACCTTGATTCCCGCATTCCCTGCGATCCAGTGGGACAACCAGCCGAGCAAGAATACCACTGTGGCACCGCCGAGGAAGGCGAAGATGCGTTTTCCCAAAGAGGCCGCGAGTGCCAGTGTCGAGATCACGAGAAACACGACCAGTAGCACACCACTGAGCGCCAGATTATCTGTGGCAAAAGCCTTGGCGACCTCTGCTGTGCCAGCCCAGCCCATAGATGGCATCTTCGGGCTCCAGCCATTCGCGATAGCGATCAAAATTGGCAAGGCAGCCAGCACGGCCAGCCAGTCTTCATTCTGCCACCAGCGTGCGGTGGATGGACCAGGAGATGGATAGGCGGAGTCAGAAGCGGCAGCGTTGGCGGACATGATCAGTAGGATGAAGTAGCGTCAGCAAAGTGACCCACAGCAAACGTCTGCGCAGGGGATTGTTTTGCGCTGCATTTGCCTACTTGTCGCGCTCATTGCAAACGCCGTGTCACGCAGCAGGCGTTTAATCCGGTAGGCAGAAGTCATCTCGAGGCGGTTGATTCACTTCAGGCCTCCCGAGGCGTTACTGGGCGGTTTGGCTTTCGTCCAAAGTTTCCAGATCTGAAATACACCTTCCCTTGTGTCTGCGTAGGCGTTTGAAGCGTGCTCCTGGATGGCGATGTAGTCAGTCTGGATGTTTTGCATGTTTTTGAATCCCTGAACTTTATTGAAAAGCTCCTCATGGGTCTTCTTTGCCGCCTGGAAGTCATCCGTGAGGCGCTCCTGCTCGGCTAGCTTGGCGGCAAATTCGAGGGCTTCGTCTTGGGTTTGTTGCACGGCTTCTTCGAGAATCACAATTTGTTTGGCGAGTGAGTCTTTCTCCTGAACGCATTGCTGACTGAGCTCTTTTCTCCATGCTACTTCGAGGTGATTCGCCTTGGCAGCCCTCGTTTCGAGATCAGCTAGAGCAGCCTTATCGTCAGGCTTTCTCAGCTGGAGAAATTCCATCTCCTGCTTCAGCAAGAAAGCCTCGGCTTTACTTCTTTGGTAGTTTTGTTCTGAGATCGTGAGGCCACGCCCAAGTTCGAGTTTGGCTGTGCCATCAGCGGTGTAGCCGCGCTCAAGATTGCCAACGGCTGAACTCGGGTCTCGCAGCATGACTTCCAGATCTGTGACTCGTTGTTTGGCCTCCTCGAGTCGAGTCTGTTGTTTTCTTAGCTTGGCCGCTGCTTCGTTGCCTCCTTCGGCTAGGACTACAGCGTTGTTCGCCTTGCGGAAGGACTCTAACTTCTCCGTTTTGTGCTGAAGTTCTTTGCTCTTTGTGACAACTGTTTCGGCGAAGGTGTTGAGTGCTCGCTCTAATCCCTGTTCTCGGATCTGCTGCCGGAAAGCTACGAACTCATCCAGAAGTGCATCCAAAAAGACCTTGGTGTATTGGGGCTGATCCCCGACAGCAAAGACGTTGAAAATAGCTGAGCCCTCAGTTTGGGCGACCCGGATGTCCACATTAGCATCTTTGAGGTCAGGATGTAGCGCTCGGACCCGGACAAAAGCACGTTTCTTCATTTCAGCGCTCTCGAGGGTCTCGATGATGGTGCCGTAAAAGTCAGCCATTTGTTCCTGCCAGTTTACATTTCCCTCGTTCGCTACGATTCGACCACCTGCGACGAGTTTTGCCAGACTGGTGTAGGTCTGGGGTCGTGGTCGGAACTCCAGTCGTGTGCTCGCTAGTATCAGCAGCACGAATCCGATGATGGAGATGGCAACCAGTGCGGCTCCTCCGATCTGCCCGCGCCAGCGATTCTCACGAAGTAACTCGCGAACACGATGCTGCAGGTTGTCACG
>CANHTV010000437.1 GCA_947463285.1 Verrucomicrobiaceae bacterium
CACTGAAGCTGCTGCGTGATGGTTTTGCTGGCGGCAGTGATCTGGTGATCGCTCTGGAGGCTGAAGATGATCTCCGTGCTGAAGAGGCCATGACGGCCTTGGCTGAGCGGCTGCAAAAAAGCACGGATCTGGTGAAGGAAGTGCGCTGGGCCCAGCCCATGGAGCAGCAGGCACAAACCGGCGCGGCACTGCTGGCCTGGTCCATGCAAAATGCCGCACCAGACAAGCTAAAATTGGTGCGTGCCCGGCTAGAAGGCAGCGGCACGGAGACCCAGTTGAAACAATCTCTGCAAACCGTCTCCACCGCGTTGGATGCCGAAAAGGTGCAGCGTGCCTCTTACGATCCATTGGGCCTACTGGAGTGTCTGGACACCTCCGCCGCCAGTGCGCTGGAGGGCTCGCTCTTCGGACTTGTCTCGGAGGATGGAGCCTTTCGCATGTTGCTGGTCACACCAGCTCAAGGCGTGGGCAATTACCGCGACGCTGAGGCCTGGCTAAAGCAGATCAAAGCCATCATTCAAGAGACCACGGCGGGACTTGCCGGAGCCGATACACTCAAGATCCGCTACACGGGTGAGCCATCCTTTCAGGCAGAAATCGGTGCAGGCATCGAAAAGGACATGTCCAGCACCATCGGCCTCACGGAGGTGCTGATCGCTGGTCTGTTTTGGCTCATGTTTCGCCGACTGCGACCGCTGATGTGGATTCAGGGGCTGCTGATGCTGAGCATGGCGCTCACGCTCGGTCTCGGCGGCCTGCTGGTGGGCAAGCTGTCCATCATGTCCCTGGGCTTTGCCGCCATTGTGCTCGGCATCATTGTGGACTACGCCGTTCTGATTATCCAAGAGGCGAGGCAGCACCCGCAGCATGACGCCAGTGCTTTGCGAAAACTGGCCGCGCCGGGCATCATCGCCGGAGCATGCAGCACGGCCACCGTGTTCCTTTCCCTCATGTTCAGCGGACTGCCGGGGCTGGCGGAGCTTGGTCTGCTGGTGGCGCTGGGCGTGCTGGCCGGGCTGGTGGTGATGCTCACCTTTGCCCCACGTTTGGCGGCGCAAAAACAGCCGGGAAACTCCATCATTCATCTCACCCCGCGCCCCGTGCAGCATGGCGCGGCGATCCTTGGCACCGTCATCTTGTTTGGCGGCATGGCTTTCATCCTAGGCACGCGCGGACTGCCGGTTTTCCAAACCAGCGCCGAGGCCCTGCGCCCGACGAACAGCGAGGCCATGGACACCTTTCAATGGGTGCAGGAGCGCCTGGGTCGCGACCATGAAGCCAGCATCCCAATCCTGATCACCGGTCCGGTGGAGCAGGTGCGTGCCCGGGCTGAAGCATTGGGCCGCAAGCTCGACGTCGCCATTCAGAAAGGCACACTTGTTCGTCAGGCCCTGCCCACCATGATGGTCACTGATCCTGAAGCGCAAAAAGCCAATCGCGAGATCCTCTCCTGGCTGATTCAAGAAGTGCCAAGACTGGAGAAAGCTGCCGATGCCGCCGGCTTCACCGAATCCGCCACCGCCCTGCTGCGTGGCGTCACGGGCGTGTGGAAGACCGCCCTGACCAAGACCTGGCCGCAGGACGAAGCCAGCGCCGAAGCCGCGCCCGTGCTGATGCGCATCCTCGCCACCGCCGCCCGTGCTGAAAATGCGGGCATGGCCGTGGGCGATGCGGTCGTGCTCGCCTCAGTGAATCTGCCGGGCAAACCCGGCCTGCCAGACCGTGCCAAACTGGCTGAGCTGCAAGCGCTGCTCACGCCCGACACTGGCTCCTGGGTGGCCGGATGGGAAACCCTCGGTGGGGTGCTTTCCACCTTGGTGCGCCATGATCTGAATCAGCAGATGCTGCCCATCCTGGGCATCCTGGTGGTGACGCTGCTCATCACCTTCCGCAGCGGTCGTGATCTGCTGCTTTCCGTCCTTCTTCTGGGCAGCGGCCTCGGGGCGCTGGCCGCGACGATGAGCGCCCTAGGCCTCGGCTGGAATCTCGCCAGCCTTGCCGCCATCCCTCTGCTGCTCGGCACGGGTATCGACTACGGCATCCATCTGCTTTTGGCGCTGAAACGATCCGGCAACGACGTCTATCAAGTCCGCGCCACCACCGGCCGCGCCGTCTTTTTCTCCGGCATGACGACGGTGATCGGCTTCTCCAGCCTCTTTTTCGCCGGCAATCGTGGCATCTCCAGCCTGGGCCTCGCCTGCTGCCTCGGCACCCTGTGGATACTTCTCATCGTCCTCTGGCTCCTCCCCCACTGGCGCGTCTGGCTGAGTGGGGGAAGTCGGAGAAATGTGAATGATCAATGCGACACCTCGGAAGGTGCGTCCAGCTCCTTGGGTGGCCAGAAGGCGATGAGGAGGATGACGCCTGCGGCCAGGGAAAGTCCGGTGGGCCAGAGGAAGAGCTCCTTATAATTCACGGAACCATCAGCTGCAGTAAGCTTGCCCTGAAGGGGAATGAAGAACCACTTTGCCGCAAGGTCACCCAAACCAAGCACGAGCAAATTGAACAAGCCCTGGGCGCTTGAGCGGACATCTTTCGGGAATGCGGCATCAATGAAGATGTAAAGCGTGGCGAAGAAGAAGGCGTAGCAGATGCCATGCAGAACTTGGACGAGAATGATCATCGTCTGGTTCTCCGGCATGAAGGCGAAGACGGCAAAGCGCGCGGCATGCCCGAGGATGCCGAGGATCATGGTGGTCTTCCACCCCATCTTCGAGAGGAACCAGCCGAGTACAGCCATGGTGAGGATTTCCGCCACCTGACCGATGCTCATCACGGGCATGATCCATTCAGGGGCGATGCCGACAGTTTTGCTGCCAAGGAAACCACCAGCCATGAGGAAATAGCCGTTGTGGATGGTCGCATCAATGAAGGTGACGATGAAGAGCACGAGCAGGAAAGGCTTCTTCAGGAAAGCCGCAGCCTTGAGCCAAGCAAATCCCCCCTCGCCAGCAGCCGCTGGCTTGGCTGGCGTGTGAGGCAGACTGAGACTGAAGGCGGCGAGCACCAGGGAGGAAAGGCCGGAGATGAGGAAGATGTTGCGGCTGGCGGTCACGGCCTCGACGCCGGTCTTGCCTTGTAAGATGAAGTAAAGCGGCCAAGCGGCGAGGATCCAGCCGATGGTGCCGCCCATGCGCACGAGACCGAATTCCTTCTGGGCATCCTTCAAGTGGGTGAAGGCGATGGAGTTCGAGACGGAAATCGTCGGAACATACAGCAGGGAGTGGACGAGCATGAGGCCGAAGAAGGTTGGGAAATCCTTCGCCCAATACATGCCGAGAATGGCCAGACCACCAATGAGATGACTGGCGGCCATGAATTTCTCCGCTGCGAAATTACGGTCAGCGAATTGATTGCTGAAAAAGATGCCGACGACGGAGGCAATAGCAAAGGCACTGCCAACCCAGGTGATCTGCATGTCAGTGAAATTCAGCCCCTCCTTGCCCATGTAACCCCAGATGAGCGGCAGCCAGGCCCCCCAGATGAAGAACTCGAGGACCATCATGACGAACAGTTTTTTGGCAGCAGGTGATTTCATAGAATGCGCGAGGCTAGGGAATTACGGGAGCGGGAGCAAGGTTTAACATCCA
>CANHTV010000438.1 GCA_947463285.1 Verrucomicrobiaceae bacterium
GAGGAAACGGCTCCATCCACGCCGAGGGCTGAGCGTTGGCCAAGAGCGTTGAGCCGAGGGCGAAGAGAATCAAAAGCAGGGATTTCATGAGCATATCAATACGTTTTACCTTCGGGCATCGCAGGCACGCCAGCGACTTCGCCAAGGATAGAGTCAAAGTCCGCTGAGCAGGCCGCGAAGTGGGCGCAGACAGCGCTGAATTCGGCACCGTGGACGATGAATTGGGCACCGAGGTCGATGAGCGTTTTGGCATCGGCAGCGGTGCCGACGGGGCGGCCCCAGGCTTTGCCGTGCTTTCTGCAGGCGGCGGCGATTTGCTTCTGCACATCCATCATGACGGGATCATTCACGCCGGGTGTGCAGCCAAGGCGCAGGGACATGTCGCCAGGGCCGAGGAAGAGAATGTCCACGCCGGGGACGGCGGCGATGGCTTCGGCGTTGGCGAGGGCCTGCGGAGTTTCGATCTGAACGGTGAGGAAGGTCTCACTGTTGGCCTGATCGGTGTAATCGGCGGGTTTGCCGATCCAGTAGTCGGCATCGCGTCCACCGCCGCAGAAGCCGCGATCACCGAGCGGTGGGAACTTGATGGCTTGGACCAAAGCGCGGGCTTCATCGGCGGTGGCAACATGTGGTATCATGAGACCGGCCGCGCCGTCTTCGAGGAGGCGGTAAAGACCGTTTTTTTCCTTCGTGGGAGGACGCCACATGCAGTCGATATCGGCAGCGTGATGACGGCCGAGCATGGTTTCGATTTCGCGGGCCTCCCAGGCGCGGTGTTCGCCATCCAGCCAGATGCCGTCGTAATGATAATGCGCCGCGACAGCGGGAAGAAAGGCGATGGGCGAGCCGGTGCAGCAAATGCGGGCGACTTTACCAGCGCGGAGCTTGGCGAGGACTTTGGAGCGTCTCATGGAGTGGGTGTAGGTTGCATTAAAAAGGTGTCGAGGCTCAGGCGCGGAGCCAGTGCTTTCATGATTGGGATGCGGAGCTTGCCATTTTTTAATGCCCCGCAGGCTACCGTGCCATCTCAATGCCTCCGATGAAAACGCGGCGCACATCGAGCTTTCGGTTCAAAAGCAGCATATCAGCGTTTTTGCCGGCTTCGAGACTGCCGGTGTGTTTCGCAATGCCGGTGAGTTCGGCGGGAGTAAGGCTGGCCATGCGCACGACCTCCGGCAGCGTTGCCGACGTGTCACGTTTCATCTGCCGCACCATGTGATCCATGCCCACGATGCTGCTGGCGAGGCTCGTGCGACCCGGTGCCCAGCCCACGCGGCCATCGCTCTCGAACCACGAGCCGTCCTCCGCCGCGCCAAAGCGATAGTTTCCCGGCGGCAAGTCGAGCGCCCGGTTCGCATCCGTCACGAGGCAAAGCTTGCGCGGTCCTTTGAGCCGGAATGCGAACTCCAGCAGCTCTGGCGCGAGGTGGCAGCCATCCGCGATCACCTCCGTGCTCATCTCCGCTGTGCCCAGCACATACTCCAGCATGCTCCCACGCATCGGCACACCGAGCCGCGAGCGCACTGAGGCCACGTTGCTCATCGCACACCAAAAGTGATCCACATGCCGCATCCCCGCCTTGAAGGCCGCCGCCATCTCCGGCCAGCTCGCGTTCGAGTGCCCGCAGGTGATCAGGCAGCGCCGCTTCTTTGCCTCGCGATAAAACTCGACCGCTCCCGGCAGCTCAGCCGCACAGGTGGCAATGCGCACGATGCCTTTTTCAAAGTAGTCGCGATACTCCGCCGCCGTCGGCTCTCTCCGGCCCTCCACCGAATGGCAGCCCACCTTGTCCTCGGCAAAGAACGGCCCGTAAAGATGAACACCCGCGATTCGCGCTCCGTTTTTGATGCTTCGTTCGGCCTGCACCGCCTTCGCGGCGTCCAGCATCGCGTGAATCTGCTCCGTCGAGCCCGTGGTGGTCGTTGGGAAGATCGTTGTCGTTCCATGTCGCGCATGCGCACGGCACGCCACACGCACCGCCTCACTCGTCCCATCCATGAAGTCCGCTCCATCGCCACCATGCACATGGATGTCGATGAAACCCGGCGAAAGATAACCACCAAGACCATCCACGATTTGCATCTCCGTCGTGACTTTCGGCTTCTTCGTTGAGATCGATACGATCTTGCCTTTCTCACACAGCACCCAAGCATCCTCGACGAGTCGTTCAGGTATAATGGCCGTGATGTTGGTGAAAAGTAGCTTCATGACATGGGTTCAAACGCGGTAACGCTAGGGTCTCTTCAAATCGTATCCAGACTCAGCCGGACGGCTCTGCCGAGTTGGGGAAGCAGGCTGTGATTGTCGAGTCCGAAATGGCGCTCGCTTTCGCTCATCTGCGGTTGTTTGATTCGAGCAGTAGCGAGCTTTTCGGAAACGGTGGCGGCATCGGCAAGATGTGGAAACAGAGGGCCGAGTAAGGCTTTGAGCGCAGGATCGAGAAAAGCTACGTCGGTCTGGAAGAGGGCGATGCCATCCACGCCTTCGTCATAGTTTCGGGTGATCCTTTCGAGAAAGCCGCGTGCGTTCGCCGTGACGCCTTTGCCGGTGACGGTGTTGGCTCCGCCATGGATTTTGACACCGTGGGCACGGGCCAACTCGACGTAGGGCCGGGCGGTGTCGGGGTAGTCGAAGTCCCAAATCCAGAGCGGATTAAGGGCGATTTCATCCACCCAACCTTGTTTGAGCCAGGTGCGGAGATCGAGGCCTTCCATCAAGTTCAGGTCCAGTGTGGCTTCAGGGATGCGGACCATCACGGGCACCTTGCGCTTCGTTTTTTGCTCCAACTCGCGGAGCTGGGCGCGGAGATCGCGCATGAAGAGATTCACGAAATCTGCGCGATGCCGCGCCCACGCGAGGAACTCGGGTGAACCGACGGTCATCTTGCGTGGATCATCACGCCCAGCCTTCAACCACGGATCGAGGATTTGCGGATGATAGCGGGCGATGGGCGGCTGACGGCAAAAGTCGAGGCACAGGCCATGCGCACCGATTTGCGCCACCTCCAGCAGCACGGCGATGCGCTCGGCGCGATACTCGGGAATGGCAAAACTGACCTTGGTGCCATCCACCTGATCGCCGCGATGCCTCTCCATCCACTCGGGATGCGCGGCGATGTATTGGGAGCGCAAACCGCCGCCGAGTGCGTCGCCGTAGTGACGGTTCATGCCCAGCCGCCCGTAGATGACCATGTCGTTCTTTTCAGCAAAGGCGAGGGCGGCACGCAGCGAGCATTCGTGGCGGAATGAATCGCCGATCACCTTCGTCTCCGTCCGCGTATCGCCCGCATACATCGTGGAGGTGGGCAGGGCACTGTGGTAGTCGAGCGTGCTGCGCCCGAGCGCCCACATCACATGGCGAATGCCATGATCGAGATGTGCTTGCAGACAGTCCGCCGAGTCGTGACCGCCCGTTTGCTGCTTCTCATAGAGCCACTGCCAAAGCTCGGCGATGCCCCAGAACCTTTTCTTTTTCGGTTCGCCAGCAGGAAGCGCTGTAGCAGCGAGTGCAGTGGCGCTGGAGGAAATGAAGTGACGTCGGTTCATATCGATCAAGGCTGCTTCAGCCAATCGAGCGTGATGC
>CANHTV010000439.1 GCA_947463285.1 Verrucomicrobiaceae bacterium
AGCGGCTCCACCCGCACTCTCAGATGGTTCCACTGCCCAGAGCGATAGGCCTCCGTCTCGAACTCCTTCAGCACCGTCCAAGAATACACATCAGGCCCTTCAAAACGAGTGAAGCGCATCTTTCCATTGGAAGGGTAGAAGCCGTAGTAGTGATCCTCATCCTGCGCACAAAAAGCCAGCCCTGCGGCCCCGGACTCTTCCGCCAGCTTGACCTGCGTGACGATTTCATAAGCCTCACCCGGCAGCGCTGCGCTTGAGAGACACAACGTGCGTCCTCCAAAGCCGTCTCCCATCGCCGTGCTGCTCATCACGCCAGAACGCTGAGTCCAGCGTGCGCCCAACATCGGCTGCCACAGCTTTTGATTCAGCACGCCAATCGTCAGCCAGCGCTCCATCGGTACGGGATTAGGCTTGTCGATCAGGCGCTTCAGCTCATTCACCGGCATGGCAAACCCCAGATTGTCCGTCACAGCGGACTTCATTGTCAGCAGGCCGATCACACGACCCTGGCGATCCAACAAAGGTCCACCGCTGTTTCCGCGTTCGATTGGCAGAGCCAAACGAATCATTGGCACCTCATTGACGATGTCAGGAAAGGCTGAGACCACCCCCTCCACCACACTGAAGGCCAGACCTTCGGGATTACCCATCGCCACCACTGGCTGTCCTTGTTTCACCGCCTCGCTGTCAGCCAGTGGCAGTGGTTTAAAACCAGTGCCTTTGACCCGCAACAGCGCCAGATCCCAATGAGCATCGGTCGCGGTGACTTCCGCCACCTCATGCTTGGTGCCATCACTCATCTCGATCTCCAGCCGACGAGCCTCACCGATGACATGCAGATTCGTCGCGATCAGCCCCTCCTCATTAACGATAAAGCCCGTGCCCAAACCATCCAGGCCATCACGCCCGACTTGCAGAACTTTCACCACAGATGGCTTCACCTCCAGTGAGATAGCCTCCACCGACTTCACGACAGCCTTCGACGAGGCAGGTTTGGCTTTCGCGGCCTGAGCCAGCCCACAAGCCCCAAACACCAACCAGACAGAAAAAAAGAAAATGAAAGTGCGCATCATGATTGGAAACAAACTCCCTTACCTAACGCACCAAGAAAGCAGAAAGTGACGGATCATTCCCAAGACCGCCGGAGTGGCAGGATTTGAAGGAAAGACGTCATCAGATGAGTTTATGCGTCAGAGTTCATTTTTCTTGGCAAGTCTTGGCAGCATCGCTAGGACTGCTTTCCGACTTCATTTTATCCCCTAAAACTACCATGCCACACGTCACCACCAACGGAATCCAGATGTTTTACGAAGAACGCGGCAGCGGCGAACCGCTGGTCTGCATCATGGGCGTCACTGCCCCAGGCGGCGTCTGGGATGCCCATGCCGCTGAATGGTCCAAGCACTTTCGCTGCATCCTCGGCGACAACCGCGGCGTCGGCCAGACGGACAAACCTGAAGGCCCCTACACCACCGCCATGATGGCTGATGACTACGCTGGCCTGATGGATCAGCTTGGCATCAAGCAGGCACGTGTCGTCGGCTGCTCCCTCGGCTCCGTCATCGCCCAGCAGCTCGCCTTGCGTCACCCGGAGAAGGTGAAAAGCATGATTCTCATGTGTACCTGGGCTCGTCAGGACCGCTTTGGTCTCTACACCTGGCAGCACCTCATGAAGTGCAAGTCCACCATGCGTCCTGAAGACTTCATGCACTACGTCCAGATGCTCATTTTCACGAAGCCTTGGTTCGATAACGATGATTGCTGGAACAACATGCAGCAGGGCCTCAAAGACGCCGCCACCAATGCCGCACCGCAGCCCGTCCATGCCATGGAGGCCCAAAGCGCGGCCGCCATCACGCACAACACCATCAGCGAACTGAAAAACGTCAAATGCCCCACCCTCGTCATCGGTGGTAAAAACGACACTTTCACCCCCCGCTGGATGGGCGAAGAAGTCGCCGCCGCCATCCCCGGAGCTGACCTTCATCTCTATGACAACGCAGGCCACGCCTTCCACTGGGAATGTCTGGGCGACTTCAATCCACGAACCACCGAGTGGCTTTTGAAGCACTAATGAACCGCATCGCGGCACATCAGAGATTCACCTGATGTGCCGTCTTTTCCATTCTTAAGGCAGATCCGGCAAACTTCTTGACCGCTACCCAGCACAGACGCTATCTGCTGAACTAGTTGATCGACTCGGCACGCCCCTTGCGAGGAGATCTGTCATCCCAACCAACCAGCATGGCCCGCCTGACCTTCATCCCCCAACTCCTCCGGCGTTCCTTCAGCGCAATCTTGGCAGCCGCGATTCTACTTTTTGCTCCACTAGCCAGCGCCTTCGACACCGTTGTGCTTGATGCGGGTCACGGTGGGCACGACAACGGCGCAGGCATCGGTTACGTCTTTGAAAAACACCTCGCTCTGGACACCACCCGCCGCGTCGAGCAGTTGCTGAAAAAGGCAGGGCTCAAGGTCATCATGACCCGGTCACGCGATGTCTTTATTCCCCTGCCTGAGCGCGCTGCAGCGGGCAATCGTCCACGTGACGCCATCTTCGTCAGCATTCATTACAACTACAGCCGGGGCAGCGGCGGCGCAGGCTTGGAAAGCTATTATTATCACGCCTCCAGCTACACCCTCGCCGCTTACATCCAGGCTTACATGGTGCAGCGCACGGGCATGGTGAATCGGGGCGTGAAAACGAAGAGCCTGCACGTCACTCGCGAGACCACACGCAATCCAGCCGTGCTCATTGAGTGCGGCTTTGTCAGCAATCCCACCGAGCGCAGCCGCATGATGACGGGCGAATTCCGCAAGCGCATCGCTGAAGGCATCGCCCAGGGCATTGTGTCTTTTAAGAGGGCCAAGTGATCGACGCCCATGCTCGTCACATGCCAGCAGATGCAGGAGATCGAGGCAGCCGCCTTTGCTCGTGGCATTCATGCGGCAGATCTCATGCAGCAGGCTGGCTGTGGCATCGCTGCTGAAGTCAGCCGTTTTTTCCCCAAGCCGGGCTCGCTGATCCTCTATCTGGGCAGTGGCAACAATGCCGGTGACGCCCTCGTCGCCGCCCGTGAATTGCAGGAAAAAGGCTGGCTGATCCATGTCCGCCTCAGTGGTCCTGCGAATAAGCTGAAGCCGCTGCCCGCCAGGCATCTGCAAGCCCTGCCAGCGGTCTGTCAGCTCTCCGAACCCGTGGAAATGGAGACACTCCCCCGCCCCATCGTGCAGCTCGATGGCCTGCTCGGCATCGGTGCCACAGGAGCCCTGCGTGAGGATGTCCGCCTCCTGGCGGCTGAAATGAATGTGCAACGGCTGAAACACCGCGCCAGCACTGTCGCGATGGACATCCCCTCAGGTCTGAATGGCGATACCGGCATCCCTGAAGAAGACGCGGTCATTGCTGATCTCACCGTCACCGTGGCCTGTGCCAAACAAGGCTTGCTGGCGGATACGGCCATCAATCACGTCGGCAGACTTGCTCTCGTGCCGCTGCCAGATCTGAAGCCCGATTGGGCAACACCTGACACCGGCTCGCAGCTGCTCACGCCCGAGTTTTTGCGACCCGTTTTACCC
>CANHTV010000440.1 GCA_947463285.1 Verrucomicrobiaceae bacterium
ATGGCGGTTTCGTAGCCGCCTTCTTTCAAGGCTTGGGGCAGGGTGCGCTCCTCCAGCGGCAGGCCGTATTCCGCCCACGGGCGGACCACGCCGACCTGCAAACCATACCGCATCGGGTAGCGGCCTGTCATGAGGGCGGCCCGAGTCGGCGAGCACACGGGCTGGACGTAAAACTGATCCAGGATGGCCCCGGCCTTCGCCAGTTTGTCCAGATGCGGTGTCTCGATGACCTTTCCGCCCATGAAGCCGCAGTCGGCACGGCCCAGGTCATCCGCCAGCATGAAGACGACATGCGGGCGCGGGGTGTCGGCGTGAATCCAGGCCGTGAGGGTCAGGCAGAGCGCAGTGAGGAGGTGGACTTTCATGAGCGGGCTGAAACGTAGTCCCTTGGTCCAACTTGCGTAGTGATGACAACATGAGTGACAAGATCATCTCATGGGGACGCTTGCAAAGGTTGCTATCCGTCGGACAGTTCCCGCTCTCAATCTCACTTACTCTCTCTTCTCAAATGCCCGACTGGCTAGCTGTTATCATTTTAGGAATTATCGAAGGCGTCACGGAATTTTTGCCGATCTCATCGACGGGACACCTTCTGATCCCGCAAAATCTGGGCTGGCTGCCCAAGCAGACGGATCTCTTTGATGTGGTGATCCAAAGTGGTGCCGTGGTGGCAGTGCTGGCGGTTTTTATGCAGCGGGTAAAGCAGTTGGCGACGAGTTTGAGCGATCGCTCTACCCAGGATTTCTTGGCCAAGCTGGCAGGAGCTTTCCTCATCACCGCCGTGGGTGGTCTGGCCATCAAAAAGCTGGACATCGAGCTGCCGGATGCGATCGCGCCAGTCGCGTGGGCGACCTTGATCGGTGGCATTATCATTCTCGTGCTTGAGCGTGCTTATCGTGGCAAAACGGGCGTGGCTGAGATCACCTGGGGCGTCGTCGTGGCCGTGGCCGTGGCGCAGTTGATCGCGGCGGTTTTTCCCGGTACTTCGCGCTCAGGAGCCAGTATTTTGATGGCCATGGCTTTTGGCATCGCACGGCCTGCGGCCACGGAGTTTTCGTTTTTGTTGGGTATTCCCACGTTGATGGCGGCTGGTGGTTTTAAGATCCTATCCGCCATCAAGGATGGGGAGGCCGCCCATGAGGACTGGGGCATGGTGGCACTGGGCACCGTGGTTTCGGCGCTCTCAGCCTTTGTGGTGGTGAAGTGGTTGATCCGATTTGTGCAGAGTCACACGTTCAATGGCTTTGCCTGGTATCGCATCCTGCTCGGCGGGGCTTTGATCATGTATGTCAGCAGCCAAGCTCAATAACGATTATGGTTGACCTCGCTAAAGGCTACTTCCGCCGCACAGTCTTCAAGACCTACCGCTTCTTCAAGCATCCTCGAAAGCTGAAGCAAAGCGGCATCATGCGCTGGTTTGCTCGTCATTTCCTGGCCAAGCATGTGTGGAAACCCACCCAGCACACCTTGGCTGGCGGCATGGCCGTGGGCAGCTTTATCACGCTCCAGCTTTTGCCGATCCAGATGCCGTCAGCGGCCATTTTGGCGGCGATTTTTCGGGTTAATATTCCCATCGCAATCGTGATGTGCTGGGTCAGTAATCCAGTCACGCTGGCGGCTCTTGTTCCTTTAGAATATCAGGTGGGAAAATGGGCGCTGGCCTGGCTGACGGAGGTGCCATCGACGCCATTCCCGACAGAGCTCCCTCATGACATCGCAGGCATGTGGCTGGCTCTGCGTGAGCACGCTCCAGTCATGCTTTTTGGCGGCGTTGTGATTGGTGCCATCTCGGCGCCCATTGCCTACATCGCCACCTATCTGTCTTGGTCGTTTTTAGGTAACTGGAATGAGAAGCGTCATCAACGCCCGAACGAAGGCGCTTGATTTAAAACACGGAAAGGCCCTGCGGTGGTCCATTGCTGCCGTTAAAGGCGGGTGCATTGGGTGCCCCCGGCGCGGCAGTTCGTGGAGCCTGGGGTTGTGGTTGCGGCTGATAATACTGCTGCTGTTGCTGTGGGTAATATTTCTGCTTTGGCGGGTAAGCCTTGCCCCCATAGGGCAGCTTGTAGGCCTTCAGTTCCACCTGGGCCAGCTGCATGTTCGGCATGCCGATGTATTGAGCCGCTGCCCTTGAGAGATTGATCACGCGTCCTGGGTAGTAGGGAAAGCGGTCCGTCACCACTACGGTCACACTGCGGGCGGTATAGAGGTTTTTCACAGACACCTCTGTGCCTAAGGGCAGGGAAGTGTGCGCTGCCGTGTAGCTCTGCGGATGATAGGGCTGACCAGAGGATGTCATCCGCCCAGTGTAGTGATCCGCAATGTATGACGCCCAGCCCTGCTCTTGGTAGGCAGGGCGTGCGCAACTGGTCAGCACACAGCTGATGAACCAGAGATAGCAGTGACGAAACATGCAGGGCAAAGATTAAATCCTCGTAAACACCATGTCATCACATTTATCATGAGCTTTATTGCTGACAGAAGTGCGATTTCGTCCTTCAATCCTATCATGGAAAATGACATGCCTGATCAGCCCGATCTGCTGACGCTTTTGCAACTACGCCAGATCGCCAACCCCTCACCACAGCCTTATCGCGTCCATGCCCAGGTGGACAGCAGGGCGGACAAGCAGACCTCACAAGGCGCACCGTTCATTGAGATCAAGCTCGCCGATGCGGCGGATTCGCTGGTGTGGCGTGTTTTTGATAACAATCCGCTCTTTCCCGAGGCCCGCTCTCTTCAGCGTGGTAGTTTCATCGAGCTTACCGCACAGTGGGTCGATACCGGCAAGTATGGCATCGAGCCGCGTCAGCCGCAGATGCGTCTGCTCATAGAGGAGGAAAAACAAACTCTGCTCGCTGGAGACGCCGACCTCGCCGCGCGGCAGCAGGCGGATTATGCAGACATCGTGAATTTCATGGATGGGCTGAATGACCCGCGCCTGCGTTGTCTGTGCAGCCTGTTTCTTGAGCGTCATGGCGAGCGTTTTCGCCGCACCGCCGCCGCCCGGCGCAATCATCACGCCCGCCGTGGTGGCCTTGTCGAGCACGTCGCCCAGATGATGCGCACCGCTGCGGCCATCGCCGGTGTTTATCCGCATCTGAACCGGGATCTTTTGCTCACAGGTGTCCTATTTCATGATTGCGGCAAGCTCTGGGAAAACTCCTACCCCGAAAATAGCTTTTCCATGCCTCATCAGATCCATGGTGAGATGCTCGGTCACATCACCCTTGGTCTGGAGTTGGTGAACAAACTCTGGCGCGACATGCATGACCGTCCGGAAGCCTCTGCCTGGACAATGCTTGAGCCCGCCAGTGAGATGGTTCGTCTGCACTTGCTCCATCTCATCGCTGCGCATCACGGCGAGTATCAATTCGGCTCCCCCGTCCTGCCAAAGACTCCTGAGGCCATCGCCCTGCATCATGTGGATAATATCGACGCCAAACTGGAGATGCTGCGTCGAGTCTATGAAGGCGGCAAGGAACTCGCCCCCGGTATCTTTGATAAAGTCCTGCCCTGGCCCGTGAATGTCGTATCGCCACTGCCCTCTGTACCGCCTCCGGTGGAAGAC
>CANHTV010000441.1 GCA_947463285.1 Verrucomicrobiaceae bacterium
CACCCGCTTTGCGGAATCCTCCGGCGGCGGGCGTTCCCGGCCCTTCAAGGATGCCTGGCGTTTTCGCGACTATCTTCTGCAGGCCCTGAAGGAAAACACGCCGCTGGATCAAATGATCACCGAGATGATCGCCGGAGATCTGCTGCCTTTTGAAAATGCCGCCCAACGCCGCCGACAGCTTACCGCCACAGGCTTCCTCACCCTTGGTCCAACCAATTATGAGGAGCAGGACAAAGGCATGTTGCGAATGGACATCATTGATGAGCAGCTCGACACCATCGGGAAATCTTTTCTCGGCATGACCATCGGCTGCGCTCGTTGCCATGATCATAAGTTTGATCCAATACCCACCCGCGATTACTACGCTCTCGCCGGCATCCTGCGCAGCACTCGCACCCTGAAAAACTACACCGACAATGTCGCTCACTGGATCGACACCCCCCTACCCTTTGAAGGTGAACAAGAGGCGCAAATCGCCAGCCATGAGAAAGCCGTATCAGAGCTGGAAACTGAGATTGGGCTCTTGAAGGACAATCTCCGGGATGTCGGAGGCCTGAACCTGCGCAAAAAGAAAAGCCTCTCCGTCAAAGACCTGCCCGGTATCGTGGTCGATGACAGCGAGGCCCAAAAGGTCGGTGACTGGAAAGTGAGCAGCCGCTATCCCCCCTTCATCGGCGGTGGATATACCCATGACATGAATGTCGGGCAGGGAGAAAAAACCATCACCTTCACGCCCAAACTGCCCGTCGCTGGTCGC
The DNA here is from genome assembly GCA_947463285.1 of Verrucomicrobiaceae bacterium. Lineage (GTDB taxonomy): Bacteria > Verrucomicrobiota > Verrucomicrobiia > Verrucomicrobiales > Verrucomicrobiaceae > Prosthecobacter. Next base: position 758 of record CANHTV010000441.1, read on the forward strand.
TACGAAGTGCGTGTGGCCTACAGTGGCTCGCCAGACCGCGCACCCAAGGTCGCAGCCACCGTGCTCCATGCGGATGGTGAAGATCTGGTGCATTTTTCAGAAGCCACCGAGAAGCTCAATGGCCTGCAATTCACCACCCTAGGCACCTGGCGATTTGAAGCAGGCGGGCAAAATTTCATCCTCATCTCCAATGCTGGAGCGCTCGGCTACGTGACGGTGGATGCCGTGCAGTTTCTGCCTGCTGATACAGACATGCCGGAAATGCCTGCGCTTGCCGCCAGTCAGGAGGAAACCACAATCAAAACACGGCTTTCCGAGCTGGAGAAAAAACTCAAGACTCTGAAAAAAAACGCGCCTCAGCGCCCGGAAGCCATGACGGTGGCTGAAGATCCGGCCCCTGAGGACGCCCGCATTCACATCCGTGGTAACGTGCGCAACCTGGGGGCCACTGTACCGCGTGGCTTTATGCAGGTAGCCTACAAAGGCACGCCACCAAGTATCCCAGCTGACGAAAGTGGTCGCTTACAGCTTGCCCAGTGGATGACCAGCCCTGAGCAACCCCTGACAGCACGCGTCATGGTCAACCGCGTCTGGCACTGGCTCTTCGGAGCCGGTTTAGTGCGGACTACCGACAATTTCGGTATCACTGGCGAGCTTCCATCCCACCCTGAATTGCTGGATTATCTGGCCGTGAAGTTCATGGAAGATGGCTGGGATCTGAAGCGCTTGATCAAAGAGATCGTCATGAGCCGAACCTACCGGCAGGCTTCTGAATCCAGCCTGAATTCAGCTGATCCTGACAACCGCCTGATCTCCCACATGAACCGGAAACGTCTCGATGCCGAGTGCCTGCGCGATGCTATGCTGGCGGCTTCAGGCCAGATAAAATCCGACTTCGGCGGCCCGAACATCAGCGAGGCCAAGGCTGTCGATTCTAATGATCAACGCGTACAAAATTTGGAATACGGTTTCAGCTTCAGCGACACCCGCCGCAGTGTTTACACGGCTGCTTTTCGCAATGTCAGGCACCCACTTTTTGAGGTGTTCGACTTTGCAGACATCAATCAGCAGATCGGACAGCGCACGACCAGCACCGTGGCCACACAGGCACTGTTTTTAATGAATCATCCGCAGGTCATCGAGCAGGCGAGGTTCGCTGCTGATCTCGTGATGGCAGGAAGCACGAGTCTCGACGATCACATCACCAGCGCCTACCAAAGATCACTCAGCCGCGTCCCGAAGCCGCAGGAACGTGAACTGGCTCGTGATTATGTGGAAGCCAGCGTCTCTGGCAATGCCAGCGCTGAGGATCGACGGGATGCCATGGCGCGCTTGATTCAGACGCTCTGGGCCACGCCCGAGTTCCGCTTCATTCGTTGATCACAGCAGTGGAATGAACAACCGCGCAAAGCCATTTCTGAGCCGCTCATAGATGGTGGCTTCTTCCAGCATGGCCTCGGTGATTTCGCGGCTCTCAGCAAGCTTCTCCTCAAAAATGCCGCGCAGTTGCGTCACCAACTTCGGATCATGGTTCACGAGGTTAAACTCAAAGTTCAGCCGCAATGAGCGCGGGTCCCAATTCGTGGAGCCCACAAAACTCCAGGCATCATCAATCAGCAGAATCTTCGAGTGATCAAAATGCGGTGGCGATTCAAAAATCCGGCATCCTGCATGTAACAATTCAGGATAAAGTGTGCGTGCCGCCCAGGCGACCAAGGCGATGTTATTCTTGGCTGGGTTGATGATCGTGACCTGCACTCCACGAGTGGCGCATAGCTTCAGTGCTGCCATGAGGATCGGAGTCGGCAGAAAGTAGGGCGTCAAAATGCACACCTGTTCGCGAGCTGCATTCAAGGCCGCAAAGATGGCCGTCGGCATCACTTCAAAGTCCTCGTCAGGACCATCCACAATGCCCAGTGCGTAGCTGCCACCGACGTTTTTCAGCTCTGGAAACCACGAGACTCCCTCCAAGACCTCGCCAGCACAAAACGCCCAATCTTCCGCAAACACTCGCTGAAGCTGACTCACCACCGGTCCCGTGATGCGGAAATGCAGATCCCGCACAGGATGAGCGGGCTGACGACTCAACATGTTCCCCTCGCGGATGTTCATGCCCCCTGTGAAGCCGATTTCACCATCGACGATCAACAGTTTTTTATGATTGCGCAGATTCATCGTGATGAGGCGCAGGATGAATCGGTTCGGCATGAAACGTCTTACCGGAACACCTCGGCGAGCCAGCTCCCGCGTCACGGGAGGCCACGAGTAGCGTGTGCCTGCATCATCCACGATCACCCGCACCTGCACGCCGCGTTGATGCGCGGCTGCCAGCTCATTCAAAAAATCAGCCCCGATATGATTAGCCTCAAAGATGTAACTGGAAAGAGCGACGCTGTGACGGGATTCACGGATCGCCTTCAGCATCGCAGGCATGGCTTCATCTCCATTGATCAGCGCCTGAATCTCATTTCCTTCAGTGAAGGTGAAGCGGGAAATGCGATCCAGCGTCAAGGCCAGCGGACAGTCCTGGCCTGCGTAGTCGCTACCCTCGTGCTTGAATAAAAGGCAGGCCGGCGCGGGATCACGATAGGCCGGGCCGATGCAGCCGCGATAGTGCTTACCTCGGCGACGTACAAAATTGATGCCCAGCAGACCATACAAACAAGCCCCAAGCAATGGTGACAGCACGACGAGCGCCACCCAAAACGCCGCTGATCTCGGATCGCGATGCCGTAGCAATAAGTGAGCCAGAGCCGCCACTGCAAGCACGACCGCCAGAACGGAAAGTGCAGTCATCCATTGACTGAGG
>CANHTV010000442.1 GCA_947463285.1 Verrucomicrobiaceae bacterium
AGCATGATGGTCGGCGGTGGATCACCGGGCTGGCGACTCTCCACCCACATGAGTTCGTCACCTTCCTCCACCTGCTGATGCGGGAGTGCGAGCACGGAGAAAGCGCGGCCCGGAATGCGACTGCTGACCACGGCACGCTTGCCGGGCAGGACTTCGATCTCACCGAGCGCGAAGAGGGTTTGCTCAAAGCTGCCTTCCTCGGCTTCGACGGTTTCGATGCCGAGGTTTTTGACGCTGGTGGCATCCAGGATGATGCGTTCGGGCTCGGCGGCGAGACACGAGAGCGAGATGAAAAGGAAAAGTGAGAGACGCATGTGGATCAGAGTTCGACGCCCGCCATCTTGAGCAGGCGCATGGTGAGAGCGTAAAGGGCGACGGTGAGAATGATGCCCGTGCCAAGCGCAGGCCAGAAGCCGCCGAGCTTCTTGATGAGCCAGGGCATCATGAGAAACATTGGCAGCGTGGGAAGGACGAACCAAAAGGTTCCGAAGGCGTGTCGCCCGATGAGTGCGGAGTCTTTCGTCTCCACATACAACCAGATAAAGGCGAGCAAAGACGTCAGCGGAAGCGAATGGATGATGCTGGCAGCCGAGTTGTTTCGCTTCGCGATCTCGGTGACGGCGACAATGACACCTGCGCTGATGAAGAGCTTGAGGAGGTAGTAGATCATGGTGATGAGAGATTAGGGTTTGCCGACAGCTGCTTCGTAACGAATGCGGGCAAGGTGGAAATCACGAGCGGCATCCAGCGCGCCGGATTCAAGTTCGAGGCGTTGATCGCGAGCACGCAGCACGGTGAGCAGGTCGGTTTGGCCTGCTTCATAGGCTTTTTCGAGCTTCTGGGTTTGCTCGAGGACGAGCGGGAGGAATTGATCGCGAGTTTCTCGGAGCAAGGCAGCATTGGCTTCCATCTCACGGCGGGCGGTGTCGGCTTCACTGGTGATCTGAGAAGCAAGCGCGTCTTTCTCCAAACGTGCTCGCTCGGCACTCGCGGCTTTCTCAGCGATCTCGCCTTGGTTGCGATTCCACAGTGGCAGCGGGATGGAGAAGCGGAAGCCGACGAAGCCGGTACGTTCAGTGTTTTGAGGCGTTACGTCCTGCTGCTCGCCGGCTGCAAAGAAACCTGCGCTCATGTCCTGCCAGCGTTTGGCTTTGGCGAGCTCGGCTTCGGTTTGCGCAGCTTTAGTGCGCGTTTGCGCGAGTTGGTAATCGGGGCGTTGCTGCCACGAATTCGTGCTGGGCAGTTTTGTCGCAGTGAGGCTGCCCGTGAGAGTGAGTGAGTCCTGTGTGACAATGCCGAGCATGGGTTTGAGCGCACCGCGAAGGCTGAGCGTCTCGGTCTCCATCTTGCGTGTCTCCAGCAGCAGGCGCTGGAGGTCCACCTGCGCTTGTGCGGCATCGAGAGCGGAGACTTCACCGGCTGCGGCACGCTCTTTGGCAAAGGTGGAGAGCTTCCGTGCCAACTCCATCTGCTGGCGATGGAGCACGAGATGCTGATCCAGCGCGAGGAGTTTGACGGCGAGCGTTTTGGCCTCGGCGATGTAGCGGCGTTCGACATCCTTCACTTCGAGTTCAGCGGCCTGCACGAGTTGAGTGGAAAGCTTTTTCTCCAGGCTCAAACGACGTGTCACGGGAAAGGCCTGATCGAGTGAGAAGATGGTGCTGCGTGGACTGACTCGACTTTCGTTTTGGAAGCTCGTTTCCAGCGTCGGGTTCGAGAGCCGACCCGCGCCGAGTTGACGCCCACGAGCCTCTTCGACGACCATGCGTGCGGCTTTGAGCGAGGGATGTTCCTGTCGCACGCGCTGCCCGATGGCGGAAAGATCGAGTGTCAGCGCTGAGGCGCTGGCGCTGAGGAGTGCAAGAAAGAGAGAGGTTCGGAATAGCATGGTGAAGGCAAAGTTTGAGATGATTCCAGGCAGGCGGTGTCGTCATCGTGGACGACATCCATCAGCCTCATCTCAAATCCGCATGGCCACCGATCGCGTCAGCACGCGAGGCCATCTTCGATGCAGCTCCGCGAGTCGTGGCGGAGGTGTGGGCGAAAGCATCGCTAGCTGAGCCAGATCGAAACCGGTTACGAAGTCCGGCAGGATGAAAAGCGCAAGCACAGGTGCCGAGGTAGCCACGGATGTCGTGGCGATCGTGCGAGCTTGGACGGACTCCTTCACGGGCTCGTGCTGATGCGCTCCTCCATCGTCCTCGTCATGATCTTCGTGGGAGTGCGATGCCGGTTCATCCTCGTGGCAGCATTGGTCATCATCGCCGTGGCAATGGTCATAGGCGGTGATCTGCGCCACGCCGTGGCAGTCACAAAGGTAGCCACGCATGATGCCAAACACCTGTGCCCAACTCAGCGCGAGAAGCGCGAAGGCAATCAGCAGGGGGGAAGGGCGACGAGACATGGGGATCAAGAAGTCAACGAGCCATGATCAAACTGCAACCGCAGAAATGAATGGCGTGTCTGGCAAGATCATCTTCATGACGGGATTATTTTCTTCATGAAGTTCACCCACATTTCGACGGTATGGATGTTATTCGCTTTGGGGAATCTGTTGGGGTTAATTCTTGTGGCAAAAGCTGCTGAGCCCGATTGGAAACTGGAAGGCACCGCCGCCTGGCAAGCCCGCGACTCGCAGGCCGAGTGGGTTTTCAAAGACCAGCTTTGGATCGGTGGCGGATGGTTTCAGTCGTATGCGGAGCCTCCGCGTGATGTGTGGGCTACAGCAGATGGCAAAGCGTGGTCTTTGATCGAAAAGAACTCTCCCTGGCTGCACAGCGATCTACCGATGAATGTCACCTTTGCGGACAAGATGTGGATCATGGGAGGCTGGTATAAAGGCAGGCTTTCAGGGCATTCGGCGAGCAATCAAGTCTGGTCGTCGAGCGATGGCGTGACGTGGAATCAGGTCAGCGCGAGCGCCGGCTGGTCGCCCCGGCTAGCGGCTGGGCTGGTGGAGCATCGCGGACGAATGTGGATACTCGGTGGCACGGAGAATTACTACTTTGGTAATGAAGCTAGTCTCAAGAACGACGTGTGGTCGTCGGCGGACGGTAACGTTTGGAAGCTGGAGACGGCGAAAGCCGCGTGGTCGCCTCGTGCTTATCATCAGGCGGTCGTTTTGAACGACAAAATCTATGTCCTAGGCGGCGGAAACTATGTGCCGAGCTACCACGCGAAGAATGACGTATGGTCCTCCAGTGATGGTGTGAACTGGACCAGTGAGGCGGAAAACGCCCCATGGGAGCCACGTCTTTGGTTCAGCGCGGCGGTGTATCGTGGTCACATCTGGGTACTCGGCGGCTGGTCAAAGACCCAGGACAACTTTGGTGACGTGTGGCACAGCGCGGACGGTAAAAACTGGAAACGACTTGAAACGAAGACCTGCTGGAAGGCGCGGCATGAGCACTCCGTCTTTGTTTTCCAGGACAAGCTGTGGGTCGCGGGTGGTCACGCGAGGCCGCTTTCGAGGGAGGTGTGGTCGTTGAGCCTGCCGAAGGATTGGAAGCCGTGACAAAACAGCTCCGTAGGCGCTGTATTGGCTTCATGCGCCTTCTCCT
>CANHTV010000443.1 GCA_947463285.1 Verrucomicrobiaceae bacterium
TCCGCCTTCCAGGCAGGGATAAAAGTTTTCAATGACAACGGTGGGAGCGTGAATGGCAGACATGATGGGCGGAGACCGCTAATCAGCGGAAACCGAGCCACAAGGCAAGGGCCGAATGCATTTCTCTGAGAGAAGCCGCACTGTGTTGGTGTTCCCAGCGCCGCCATGCGCCTGATCCTCTTTTTCTTCGCTCTCTGCCCTGTGCTCTTCGCCACGGCCTCGTCCTCCGAAGCTTTAGCGAAGGATGGGAAGCCGAACTTCCTGCTCGTCATGGCCGACGACATGGGCTTCTCCGACCTCGGCTGCTACGGCAGCGAGATCGAAACGCCCAACCTCGACAAACTCGCCGCGGGCGGCCTACGCTTCTCCCAGTTCTACAACACCGCCAAGTGCCACAGCAGCCGCGTCAGCCTCCTCAGCGGCCGTTGGAGCCGCCAGGCCGGCGACGAGAGCCTGCAACGCGCCGTCATCCTCCCCGAAGTGCTCGCACCCGCCGGTTACTTCACCGCCATGACCGGCAAATGGCACCTAAGCAAACAGCCCACCGACTTCGGCTTTCAGCGCTACTTCGGCCACCTCTCCGGTGCCACGAACTACTTCAAGGGAGACAAAACCTTCCGCCTGAATGGCCAGCCCTTCACCGTCCCCGAAACCGGCTTTTACACCACCATCGCCAACGTCGATCATGCGCTGAAATTCATCGCCGAAGCCCGCGCCGCAAAGAAGCCGTGGTTCCACTACATCGCCTTCAACGCACCCCACGCACCGCTGCAGCCGCTGGAGCAGGACTTCAAAAAATACCAGAGCCGTTACGACATTGGCTGGGATGCCATCCGGGCCGCACGCGTCGCCAAACAAAAACAAATCGGCCTCCTGCCCGCCGTCAGCGCCGAATCGCCCCGCCCCGATCACATTCCCGAATGGTGCAAACTCAGCGCCGGGCAACGCAGCGACGAATCCCGCCTCATGGCCGCCTACGCGGGCCTCATCGACCGCATCGACCAAGAAATGGGCCGCCTTATCGCCGACCTCGAAAAAGCAGGCGATCTCGACAACACTGTTATCCTCTTCGTCTCCGACAACGGCGCCTGTCCCTTCCATCGCGGCGGTGCCACGCCGAACACCGAGCCCTACCTCGCCACCACACGCTGGGGCGACAGCACCGGCTGGGCCTGGGCGCGGAACTCGCCCTTCCGTTTCTATAAGCAAAACCAATTCGAAGGCGGGATCTCCACGCCCGCCATCCTGCACTGGCCCGCCGGATTGAAGCAAAAGCCCGGCAGCGTCGTCAGCAGCCCCTCACACCTCGTCGATGTGCTCCCCACCTTTGCTGAACTCGCCGGAGTCAAGGTCCCCACCACCTACCCCGACCGCCAGCCCAGCCCACTTGCCGGCGTCTCCCTCGCCCCCATTATCGCCGGAGGCCAAATTGACTCCCGTCCGCCTATTCACCTGCTCTTTTCCACCGACCGCGGCCTGCGCGATGCCGAATGGAAGCTCGTCAGTTTTCAAAGTGGCCCCTGGGAGCTCTACCACATCCCCACCGACCGTGCCGAGCTCCACGACGTTGCCGCGCAGCACCCCGACATCGTCCAGCGCATGGTCAAGCAATGGCACGGCATGGCCGCGAACGTCCTCATGGCCAAAGGCAAAGAAATCCAGCCCGTCGCCACCGAAACCAAGCCCAAACTCAACCCCGGCTGGTCCCACCACGACGACACCGCCCCCGCCAAAATCAAGACGAAGGACAAAGGCAAAAGGAAGCCTGCCCAAGATGCCACCAAACTGCCACGCGCTCGCAAAGACACGAAACTCACCGTCGCAGGCCCCCAACTCATCCTCCACAGCACCGGCATCGATCCCGGCCTCGCCTTCGAGCACCTCGCCATCTCACAACCCGGCCCCTATTCTCTCGAATTCCGCCTCCAAAGCCACGCCACTGGCCCCGCCGAACTCTACTGGACCACCGACCCCGAAACCATCCTGCCCCAAGGTAAGCACCTCGACTTCGAAGTGAAACATGACGGCGAATGGCACGAGATGAAGCTCTCCATCGATGAATCAAAGCTTCTCCACGCCCTGCGTCTCGATCCGTGTGGCGGTGAAGGTGAGGTGAAAATCGAAGGGCTCACGCTCAAAGCTGCTGAAGGCAAAGTGCTGGCGACGTGGCCGTGATAAATGAGAGTTTCTTAACCTCTAACAATCCTCACCATCTTCACTGCCAACTCAGGACCATAAATCAAACCCTCTGCGGCCATCCAATCTCTGCGTTGTAAGCTACAAAGAGAGAACACCGCAGAGATTGGATGGCCGGAGAGATACAGAAGGAAAAATTCTGCCAAAGTGTGAGATACAGTCTAGCATTAGCTGATGCAAAGCCGCGCCCTCCACGACCTCCAGCCCCGCGACGTCTTCCGTGAACTCCTCCAGGAAAAGCCCATCGAAGGCGACGAACTCAGCGCCGTGTTTGATGAACTGCTGGCGTTGAGAGAGGCGAAGGCCACCGATTAAACTATTGACGTAGCCGCCCCAATGAAGTCGTGCCTTAACAGGATCAGCCTTGAACTCTAACTTGTGCCCCCACAATTCATGTCCAGCGCCGCAAGCCAAGCCTCTGATCTTTATGAAAGCACCGTCAAAAATGAGGCGGTTTTCACATTTCAAGATGATGATGGTTATCTCGTTTTCCACATTCGAGGTATTGAGGCAGTGCCATTTTGGTCCTGCTGTGAGCGCTGCGAGAGAGTGCAGACTCAACACCCCAAGTATTTGAATTGGTCGATCGTCACCGAGTCGTTGCAGGAATTTATGAACGAAACCTTGGCTCTATTTGAAACCGAGAAAATTCACTTTGGTATCAATTGGAGCGGAAAGCAGCTCACCGGGTATGATGTCCCTGTGACTGATATGAGGAAGAATTTCGAGTCCTTGCTCAACAAACAATAGCTCTTTGTCATGCGCCTACTCGCCGTCCGACTCCAAAATCTCAACTCCCTCAGCGGCACGCATGAGGTGAGGTTTGATGTGAACCCTTTGAGCGCGGCGGGGGTGTTTCTCATCACGGGGCCGACGGGGGCGGGTAAATCGACGTTGCTGGATGCGATGACGCTGGCGCTGTATGGCCGCGCGGCGCGTTACGGCAATGACAAGGCGGATGAGATGATGAGCCGCCACACGGCCGAGTGTCTGGCGGAGGTTGACTTTGAAACAAAGGGCGAAAAACTCCGTGCGACGTGGCGCCTGCGTCGCGCCCGTGGCAAGTCGGATGGTAAGCTGCAGCCAGTGGAGCGTCGCCTGGCGAATGCGGTGACGGGCGAGATCCTCGCGGAGAAGTCGGCGGAGATGGATCGCCTCATCGAGGAGCGCACGGGACTCGATGCGCAGCGCTTTCTGCGGTCCGTGCTGCTGGCGCAGGGGCAGTTCGCGGCGTTTTTGAAGGCAAAGCCGAATGAGCGTGCGGAGTTGCTGGAGAAGATCACGGGCACGGAGATCTACACAGAGCTGTCGAAGCTGGCCTTTGAGACTTACAAAGCCAAAGATGAGCAGGTGCAGCGACTCA
>CANHTV010000444.1 GCA_947463285.1 Verrucomicrobiaceae bacterium
ATATTACGACCGCCAGCATTATAAGCCGGGCACCCCCAACAGACAGCAGCTTCAGTGCCGTGCTGGCCAAGACAACCGGGGCATTCAGTGGCAACTTCAACCATAGCAGAGGCGGTAAAGCGACCTACAAGGGTACCATTCTGCAAAAGGGGAACAACTCCGGTGGTTATGGCTACTTCCTGCTGACACCAGCCGCAGCGGGCAACGCAGGCGCGGCATACTTACTGCCAAAATGATCCAACATGTCGTTGGCAATTCATATTTTAGATCGGTTCTCAAAAAGGATGCCTACAATGAGGCTGTCCGGCTGTAGAGGATCTGACAGACATTTTGAGAACTGGTCTAGGCCGGCTTTCAAAATGATTGTTACCATGCCCACTAGCGCGCTGCCGAAGACCTGATGGGACCGCTCAGGCCGATTCTCGATAAAAATCGAGCGTGCGAGCCACACCTTCCTTCCAGTTCACCAGCACTTCATACCCCAAGGCTGCGCGGGCTGCGGAGATGTCGGCACGTGAGTTTTTGACATCGCCCACGCGAGGCGCTTGAAAGACTGGCTCCAGGGATTGGTGAGTCAGCGCATTGAGTTCTGCAATGAGATCGAGCAATGAGATCGAGTCACCAGCCGCCGTATTAAACACACGTCCGGCGGCTTTTTCCGCAGGTGCTTCAGCGGCGAGCAGGTTGGCGGACACCGCATTTTGCACATAAGTGAAGTCACGAGCCTGGGTGCCATCACCAAAGACCAGAGGGCGTTCACCTTTCAGCATGGCCGTGCAGTATTTCGCGATGACGCCCGAATACGGTGAGTCGAAAGCCTGACGAGGACCGAAGACGTTGAAATAACGCAGTGCCACAGTTTCCAAGCCGTAGAGGCGGTGGAAAAGCTGGCAGTATTTCTCGCTGCCGTATTTTTGCAGAGCGTACGGGGAGAGTGGATTGGGGGGCAGGCTTTCGTGTTTCGCCGGAGCATCGGAATCTCCGTAGATGGATGAGGAGGATGCAAAGACGAGGCGCTTCACGCCAGCATCGCGGGCGGCGACCAAGACTTTAAGACTGCCGTTGAGCGTATGATCATGGCTTTCGATCGGCTGTGCCACCGATCTAGGCACCGAGGGGAGAGCCCCTTCATGAAAGACCCAGTCGATGCCCGGCATCAGCTTTGCGAGGAGTGCCTCATCCCGAATGTCGCCTTCGACGAATTCCAAGTTATCCCCAGGTTGTTTCCAAGCGAGATTATTGAGGTTGCCTAGACTGAGATTGTCCAAAACCACCACGCTGGCACCTTTACGGCAGAGGGCTTCTGCGATGTGAGATCCAATAAAACCGGCTCCGCCAGTGATGAGTGCTTTCATGATTTGAAGTAGTTAGGCTGACCTTTCATCAAGCTGGCGAGTGCATTGCGTGAATCCACAACCAAAGCCGCATGTTTAGCGACGAGCGAATAGTCCACGGCTTGATGATGTGTAGCTAGAAGGACAAGGTCAAACCCTGCCACGTTGGCGTCGGTCAAAGGGAGACTCACCCGTCCGGCAAAGTGCGCATGCTCCCGCGAAGGGCGGATGACAGGGACATGGGGATCGTGGTATTCGACCTCTGCACCGGCTTCTTCCAGCATCTCCCAAAGCACATAGGCAGGGCTTTCACGGTCATCATCGACATTGGCTTTGTAAGCGATGCCTAGCAGTAGAACGCGGCTGCCTTTCAGCGTCTTTTGCACACTGGCGAGGGCCTCACTCGCGCGCTTAATGACGTACGCTGGCATGGCGGTATTTACCTCACCCGCGAGCTCAATGAAGCGAGTTTCCTGGCCGTATTGACGGGCTTTCCAGCTCAGGTAAAAGGGATCAATCGGGATGCAATGCCCGCCTAGCCCTGGTCCTGGATAGAAAGGCATGAACCCAAAAGGTTTAGTCTTGGCCGCCTCGATCACTTCCCAGATATCGATGCCCATGGCGGCATAAACGACCTTGAGTTCATTGACCATGGCGATGTTGACCGAACGGAAGATGTTTTCCGTCAGTTTGACCGCCTCTGCTACTCGGCAGGATTCAACAGGAACCAACGTGCGAATGGCGCGTCCGTAAATCTCCATGGCACGCTTTTGACAGGCCGGAGTGAGGCCCCCAATGACCTTCGGAATGTTCGCCACATCGCTCAACGGATTGCCCGGATCTTCACGTTCAGGCGAAAAAGCCAGATGGAAATCTATGCCAGCCTTGAGGCCAGAGCCTTCCTCCAAAACCTGGCATAGATCCGTATCCGTCGTTCCTGGATACGTGGTGGATTCCAGAACCACCAGCTGCCCTTTTTTCAGATAGGGGGCTATAGCACGACCTGTGTTCAGCACGTAACTCAAATCTGGCTCACGCCCATTGGCTAAAGGGGTGGGCACACAAATAATGAGTGCATCACAAAGGCTCGCCTGGGAAAAATCCGCCGTCGCTTTGAAGCTGCCGGCAGTAACTTGTGCGGCTATTTCTTCAGAACTGATGTGCAGAATGTAGCTTTGCCCTGCATTCAGTTTTTCAACTTTAGGTGGGTCAATGTCGAAGCCAAGAACAGCAGTGCCAGACTGCGCAAAGCGTAAACTCAGCGGCAGTCCCACATAACCAAGACCAATGATTCCGATAGGCGCATTTAAGGACATGTCATCACCTTAAAACGGAGTCTTAAAATGTCACCTAATCAGTCAGCGACTTTCGATTTAGACTTTAAACTTCAAAACTACGCTGCCACTGGGCAAGGTCAGTCATCTTGAATAAGGCTCCTAAGCAGATAGACCGACTCTCAAAAAGGATGCCTATTTTGCCGCTACGCAAAGGAGTCGATAATGAAGTCGTGATGGCAGTACCTGTTGGGTGATTTGCTTGCGCATTCACCACACCAGCTCTCCCAGCGCTGCTTCATCCGTGAGGCCTCCGTGCTACCTCCAGCACGATGAGTTAAGATATGGTCTGCTCCAAGTGATGTGCGCTGAGAGAAGAGTTCGATGGCTCTGACATCTTCCTCTCATTGCCTCAACTACTCAGCGGCACAGTACTATCTTCTTACCCTTTCTCTTTTTTGCTTAGCGGCATTGAGTCTAAGATATGAATTGCCAACGACATGTTGGATCATTTTGGCAGTAAGTATGCCGCGCCTGCGTTGCCCGCTGTGGCTGGTGTCAGCAGGAAGTAGCCATAACCACCGGAGTTGTTCCCCTTTTGCAGAATGGTACCCTTGTAGGTCGCTTTACCGCCGCTGCTATGGTTGAAGTTGCCACTGAATGCCCCGGTTGTCTTGGCCAGCACGGCACTGAAGCTGCTGTCTGTTGGGGGTGCCCGGCTTATAATGCTGGCGGTCGTAATATTGACTTTTTTGATCAATCCAGCGGCCAAATTGCCGCCAGTAAAGACTAGTTCTGCGTTGCCGTTCGCCACGCTGGTCGCTCCCAGTCCGGGGAGCACTGCTGAACCAACCGGGACGACATAGCGAGCACCGATCAGATCCGTCTTGATGCCAACGTTCCAACCAGCTGGGAAATAGTTTGAGGCGCCAGCATTAAG
>CANHTV010000445.1 GCA_947463285.1 Verrucomicrobiaceae bacterium
GCAAGCCTGACGCCAGCTGGTTGCTCAAGACCATGTCCCTGCCAGAATCTGATGAACTCGCCATGCCCCCAGAAGGCAAGGGCGACCGCGTCACCGCTGAAGAGCAGGCTCTCGTGAAAAAATGGATCGAAGCCGGAGCCAGCTTCGGAGCCTGGAAGGGCGTGGAATAATCTTCAGTAGATTCATCGAATCCTTTCAATTAAACGGCGTGGTGCACACCACGCCGTTTTTTATGGTCTGTTGAGCCCACAAAAAACGCGCCTACCGAGGTCATCAGCAGACGCGTGATGGATTCAAAACGAGGTTAGACCGTACCGAAGATGGTCTTGCCCGTGCTGAGAAGGTCGTTGCACGCTTCCTTCATGCGCTCGCAGAGGCCCTGCTCCCCCTTCTTCAGGTAGCTGCGTGGATCGTAGGCTTTCTTGTCGCCGACTTCACCGTCGATCTTGAGAACACCGGCATAGTTTTTGAAGAGATGGTCCACGATGGGGCGAGTGAAGGCATACTGAGTATCAGTGTCGATGTTCATCTTCACGACGCCGTAGTCGAGTGTCTCGCGGATTTCTTCAAGTGGAGTGCCGCTGCCGCCATGGAACACAAGGTCCATCTCAGCCGTGGCACCGTATTTGCCAGTCACGGCAGCCTGGCCATCTTTGAGGATGGTGGGCTTCAGCTTCACGGCACCGGGTTTGTAGCTGCCATGGACATTGCCAAAGGTGGCCGCAAACATGAAGCGACCAATGCCATTGAGGGTTTCATACACGGTCAGCATGTCTTCAGGCGTGGTGTAGAGCTTGTCATTGGACACGCCGGAGGTGTCGTGACCATCTTCTTCACCACCGACGACGCCGGCTTCGATTTCCAGAATGATTTCCAGGGCGGCACACTCTGTGAGCAGTTCCTTGGAGATGCGGAGATTATCTTCCAGCGGCAGTTCAGAACCATCGAACATGTGGCTGTTGAAAAGATTGCCCTTGCCAGCTTCGCGACGTGCCTTGGTGGCAGCGATCAGGGGTTTGAGGAATTTTTCGACGTTCTTGGGATGGCAATGATCCGTGTGAAGGGCGACGAGCACGTCATACTTGGCAGCCAGTGTGTGAACGGCCTCAGCCAGCACGATGGCACCCAGAGCCATGTCCTTGACGGAAGTGCCTGAGGCAAACTCGCCGCCACCCGTGGAAACCTGGATGATGCCGTCGGACTTGGATTCCGCGAAAGCCTTCAGAGCACCGTTGATGGTGGGCAAGGAGGTGACATTGATGGCTGGGTAAGCATAACCGCCCTTTTGAGCGGAATCGAGCATGGCACGGTATTGGGCGGGGGTAGCGACGGGCATTACGGAATATGTGTTTTGGGGTTTAGGCTTCTGACGGGAGCAAGAATGATGCCTAGCGCAAGCCCGACGAAGTCCCCCCTGCCGAAACACGGCCTCAGGCCCCGAGGCTGAGATACTCGCGGACGGTGTGATTCATAGCACGGCGGACCTGCGGAAAAGCAGTGGCAACATGAGGCAAAGTTTCCTCAAGCTCGAATTCCTCAGCCAGCGCGTGGCGACCAGCGGCCTCCAGATGGCTGACGACGACCTGCTCATAAAAATCGACATCAGGCGCGCCTCGGCGCTCAGCACGGCGATGCAGAAAGTCTGGATAGAGGCAGGTGAGCACGAGGAACTGGTTGGCACATTGCACATGGATGAAGAAGCGCTTATGCGGACCGGCATTTTCCAGCGCTGTGATGTAGTCAACGCTGTAGAGACTGTCGAGGCGATGCTCAGGCAGCTTTTGCTCAGCTGTGGCTGGCAGGCCAAAATCCGCACAGACGACGGCCAAGTAATCCGCCACCTCCAGGTCATCCACCCCGGCACGCTTCAGCGTGTGGCGAACGAGCACAAAGAAAAACAACTCCGGCGAAAGGAAGGCCGCGCGGCGGTTCACGAGCATGGCTTCGAACAACTTTGGATGATCCAAAATCATCTTCACCGCCTGCGGATCATCAAGGAGTGTCATCAGACTGTCACGATCCCGTGAAGTGAGCGCCAGAGCATCACGGATGAACTGCCAGTCTGAGTTTGTGAAACGATACCAAGAACCGGGACGGGGGAATCGAGTCATCATAATATTTCGATGGTTGATTGTTCGAGACGCTGTCAAGCATGGCTCATGCCAGAAATCATCCTGCTCATTCTGGTGACATCGCAGGCGAATCCCTTCGATTCCTGATGAGTGTGAACTCTCGATGCATCGGAGCTTGTCGGGTGCGGCGTAAAGTGCCAACATCGCCGCCATGTCCCTAGCCTTCTATCACATCGCCCATCTTGTAGGTTTGCTCTTCGTCTTCATCGGCTTTGGTGCCCTGCTCTCCAGTGACACCTACCGTAGCGCCATGAAATGGCATGGCACGGGATTGCTCATCAGTCTGATCTCCGGCTTCGGGATGCTGGCAAAGCTGGAAATTTTTAAAGCCATGCCCGCCTGGGTGATCATCAAACTGGTGCTCTGGCTTGTGCTCGGCTTCCTGCCAGTGCTTGCCCGCCGCCGCGTGGTGGCTGCGCCCGTGGTTTTGGTGATCGGCGTGATCATCGGTGCCACCATGGGCTACCTCGGCTACCTGAAGCCGACGTTTTAATCCCCTGCCCGCAGATCTACACAGCTGGAGATTGAAAGAATATCTCCAGCTGTTTTCTGACTGATGAAAAGCTCATTTTCTCCTGAGCTAAGGCCACGGAGCGCTGCACCTGCTCAGCGCGATAGCCCTCATCCGAGAGCAGCCTGCGGGTGATGTACAGCAGCTCGCCCGTACTGCGGCCATGACCACAGAGGTCAGGGAAAACAAGCCGCTCCGCCGTGCCATTGCCACCCACGCAAGGCAGACGACACATCAGCGCATCGCCAGCCACCTGACCAGGCACGCTGCTTTGATCGAGCTGAAAGACGAGTTTATGAGCCGCCATGAGCTTCAAGTAATCCACCGTGCTGAGCTGACGCGTGATGATTTGCATAGATGCTGACTGAGCGGCAAAATTTTGATGCCAGCGCAGGCTGAAATCCGCCACCTTATTGATCAGCCTCTTCATCGGCGGCAGGTCACTGGCACGACCACTGATCACGGTGATGGGTTCATTCATCGCCTCAGCCACAGGGGCCAGCAAAGTCAGCGCCAGCGCGTGATTTCGCGAAGCGACAAACAGCTGCCGCGTCCCCAAAAAGATGCCACGCTGTGGCAGTAAAATCTGTTTTGAAACATCCCAGTCAACTTCCTCCACCGGATAAGGCGGCGGAATGAAAGCCACGGGCAGCTTCGGATTCGCTGCTGAATAAAGAGGCTCCGTGTCAAAGGTAGTGGCCAGGGCACCGTCGGCCAGATGGCAGAGACGCTTGAATCTGCTCCAATTCGTGAAGTTCTGAAAATGCCCGGCGATCTGCGGCAGACCCGTTTCTTTAATCGTGATGACGACCGTTTTTCCTGCGTCCTTCAGACGTCGCAGCAAGACCTCCGCGCGCTCCATTTTACTGCCGATCAAAAGCAGTACGTGTTGCTCCTCC
>CANHTV010000446.1 GCA_947463285.1 Verrucomicrobiaceae bacterium
CTGTGTCGACATGGAGTCGGCCGCCATCGCCCAGGTCTGCCGGGCGGCCGGACTACCGCTGGGAGTCCTGCGCGTCATCTCCGACTCGGCGGATGGGAGCGCCCACATCGACTTCGCCAAATTCGTGGAACAGTCCGCCTCGCGGGCCTGCGCCGAGACGGTGAGGCACGCATTACGCGCCTTGGCGCGCTGAAGGCCTGCTAAAGCAGGCCAAGGCTATTAGCAAAAGGCTCATAGGAATGAGGCTTAGTCATGCCGAAGGCAGTCCGAGCTTGCTCGGATGGCTGATCCGGTAAGATCGCCATCGCCAATAGGTTCATGAAGCTCGCCGGGGCGTGAGGTCTAGACTCGAAATGCCGGAGTTCCTAGAACTTCACCAGCACGCCCCAGTCGGCTTGATTTTCGAATCTTGAGGAGAGTCCTGTGAGGGCACTTACGCCGGAACCGGCGTTGTCCGTCTGGTCCCAGCCCGTACCGTAGATCAGATACGATCTGCTCTCTGATGGTTTGTAGCAGAGAGGCTTGCCGGTGAGCGGGTCTGTGGGGACCGATGGCAGGAAGGCTGGCACGAGGTCTTTAAGGGTTGCGGGCAGACGCCCGTGGGCCATGCGGTAGCGCTCGACCGCGCAGGCGGTGGCGAGGCTTCGGAGGATTGTCTGGGGGGCTGCAATCCGCTTGGCCGAACCGGTAAGAGCCGGCATCGCCACCTGTGATAGGGGATTTCGGATCCTATTCCAAAGGGAGGAGCCGGCATGCGCGGCCTCGATCTCTGCGAGGGTTGATGGAAGTTCCCTTGGCTGCTTCACGGCGTCGATGTATCGCTGGATGGTGCCGATGTATCCGGCTTTACCCTCGTTGATCCATCCCATAGGCCAGATCGCCCAGCCGGCCCGGAGCGCCGCGTTTTGCAGTGTCGCCTTGCCGGTGTCGGGTAGTCCCTGCAGTAGCAACGGATTTGTTCTGGAAAAATCGAATTGGAGAACAATTGCCCTTTCCCCCCGAAGACCGTCGGACAGGCGTGCCAGCAGATCGATGCGGGAGAGTTCGCTGGAAAGATCCGCCAATTGGGCATCGGTCCATGCGTGCCGCTCCAGACCATCGCTAATCACCTGAGATGCCCGGTCCAAGATGCTGCTTTCAACAAGCACCGTAATGAGAAAAGGGGAGGACCCAGCGGCGCGTGCCAGAGCCAGGATCGTTTGGACATCTTGAAAGGCATTCTCCGGGCGACCAGCAGCCAGTTCGGCCTGCGCCCGTCCTTGCAGGACCTTGGAGGCGTTTACCATCGGTGAGAGGTAGGGCATCGGCGTCTCGAAACCTTTTGAGTAATCAATCGGCCAACAAACCCCCGGTCGACGGACCGCCTGGGCGACTTCCTCAAGCAGAGGGGCGGAGGGGGCAAGACTCTTTAAAACCAATTCCCCAGCGGCCTGATCGTCGCCCTTGAAATCGGGATTCAAGAACCTTGCTGTGAAATGAATCGTGCTCTCGCCCGATTCAGGTTTTCCAGTGATTTTTTTCCAAGGCACATCCAACTTTCCAAGACGCGAATCCTTCGCGGAAACAAAGACTTCCTGAAAGACCGGAGCGGCGGCCGCGTTGTCGGCATCGGGCATCGGTGCCGGCACGATTTCCTCGAATCGCGTGGGCTCGTTCTTGTCCCGGAGCACGGCCAGGGCGGCGCTCAGCTTTCTCGCACCCCACCAGTTCGTCCATGAAAAGAACAAGGTGACAATGGAGACCAATGTGACAACGACCAACAGGAGGCCCTTTGTCCACCCGCCTCGCCGGTCGCATTCCTCGTAACGCGCAAAGTTCCACGGCAATAACACTGCGGTGATCGCAAGAATGCCGAGGAAGATCAGCGCAGCCTGCCAGAGCGTTATCGTGCGGGAGACGATCATGCCTCCCAAAGCAAAAACGATGGGAAATCCGATCACGACGTGCAGCATCGCCTGCAGGTAGAAACCGACATATCTCAAGTGTGCATGGCAGTTTTCACATTCTCTTGTCGGGCCTGGCCACAGAACCCAAGACTTAAACGGAGCAACGCGTTGATGGCATTTGGGGCATTTCATCTATTTATTGGTTATTGGGTTTTGGTTTTGGGGAATCTTCTAAGCTGCAGGTTGGGATGCTTGGGGAGTGGCCTTTGGCAGGCGAAAATGAAATTCGATCTGAAGGGGTTGCTGGATCGGAGAGTCATCCATCTCCTGAGGAAATTGTCCGGTCGCGATGATGCACTTGAGCGTTGCGGCTCGCGCCAGATACGCCTCGCGGTCGAAGGGCTGAGTCCCAGTCGGAACAACCTGCGTGGTGCTCCGGAGAAGAACGATCAACATCCAGCACACGGCCAGCGAAGCCCACGTAACCCGTGGAGCCCAGGCGATGGGCTCCGCGTTTTGTCGCGCGGCCTGCAGCAAGCGGTGTTTCAACCCGGTTGGCAGCTCCCGCGAGCGGGCCCGGCGGAGAAGAGATTCGATTTCCTCGTTGTTCATGTTTCATCCTCCAGACGCATGGCGCCGCGTAATTTGTCTAATGCGTAGCGATATCTGCTCGCGGCGGTGTTTGCCGGGATGCCAAGGATGCCGGCGATCTGCCGGAACGTCCTCTGCTCCCATGTCTTCAAATGGACCACCACGCGCTGCTCCTCCGGCAGGACAGCCAACTGTTTGAGTAACTCCGCGATCTTCTCATCCTCGCCGGGCTCAGGTCGAAAGGGGCTCTGCGCTTCCAAAGCGAAGCTTTCCAGCATCTCCCGCCGGGTCGAGTCGCGGCGCACAACATCCACATGGGCGCGGTAGATGCACCGCAGCACAAATGAGCGCGGGTTCAGAATGGTAAACCTCGGCCGCCGGGCCAGACGCAGGAAGACATTCTGCAAAAGATCCTGCGCCACATCGGGATCCCGTGTCAGTTGCAGCGCAAACGCATAGCCCGCGGGAGCGAATTCGTCGTAAAGGGATTCCAATTCTCGAAGGTCCATGAATGGCAGTCTGTCAACCAGACGCAATGGTAATGGGATTTGTCTATCCTGCGGGAACCTTTTCATCACCGGCTTGCGCGGAGACGGTGAGGCACGCATTACGCGCCTTGGCGCGCTGAAGGCCTGCTAAAGCAGGCCAAGGCTATTAGCAAAAGGCTCATGGGAATGAGGCTTCGTCATGCCGAAGGCAGTCCGAGCTTGCTCGGATGGCTGATCCGGTAAGATCGCCAGACAATTTAGACTGAAGGCTGTTAGGTAAACAGGAAACCAAAGGGGTCGAAAAGTTGTTAACTCGGTTCTTTTGCTGGAGCAGAACGTCCCCGATGACCTGCTCCCACTTGCTTTTGGCACCAAAGGCTGCTCCGCAGCCGACGTGCCAAAAGTGCCGAAGGCATGAGAGTTAGGTCCATCGGCTCGTTATGGAAGCGCTGATTAAATCGCATAGAGGCCGATGCGGGAAGAATGAGCCGCGGGCAAGGCGGCTTGGCGCGAGCATCCCCGCAGTGGGCTGTAAGCGCCAAGCCAACACAGCCCCCGGCCTGTTATCTCCGCA
>CANHTV010000447.1 GCA_947463285.1 Verrucomicrobiaceae bacterium
GCGGGGAGATTCTGGTGACAAGTGAGCTTCAGAAGGGGTCACTTTTCTCTTTTCGAATTCCGATCAGCATCAGTGCCTCTCATGATTCCAGTATCTACTGGCTGGAACGTGAGCGTGATCTGCGCATCTTGGTCGCAGATGACGTCGCGCTATCTCGCAAAGCCGCATATATGGCTTTGGCTGGGTTGAAACATGAGCCGCTCATTTTAGACAGTGAAGCAGCCGCCGCAGCGGCCATGCGTGACCCCCAGAAAATCTGGGATGTGCTGGTGATTGACCGTCGGCTCTTCGGGCCGCATCTGATGGAAACGCTTAGCCTGTTGGAGGCTGAAAATCGTAAGCCGCCCCTCATTGTACTCGGTCAGCTTTCTGACAGTGTGCGTGAGCGCAGTTTGATTGGGGAGGGGGATGTTTATCTGCTCAAGCCTCTACGCCGATTGCAGCTGCGCCAAGCGTTGCATCAGATTAAGGCTACGGTATGCATGTTGCCCTCTCATGAGACGCCAGCTCATATTTCAGCAGATGAGGCCTTGCCGCACTTTTTGGTCGTGGAGGACAACGAGGTCAATGCTCGGCTGGCCATTTTGCATCTCGACAAACTGGGTTTCACCCATGACCATGCACGAGATGGGGCTGAGGCGGTGGAGCTTTTCCTTGCAGGTCATTATGACGGCATCCTTATGGACTGTCACATGCCGGTCATGGATGGCTACGCAGCTACTCGAAAGATCCGTGAGATCGAGGCTGGTGCTGAATGGCTACGGCCCTCTGTTCGCATCATCGCCATGACCGCTAATGCCATGGCTGGTGAGCGCGAACGATGTCTTGATGCAGGAATGGATGATTATCTAGCCAAGCCTCTGCGTGCGACGATGCTCATGGAGGCTCTCACTCAGGTGCAGCGTCTGGATCAGATGGAGACTACTGATGAGAGCAAGGCTTTCAGTTCACAGGATGAAAAGGACACACTAGCAGCCATCCAGCTGCTGGCTGATGAATTGAGTCCTGAGGCTGCTATGCAACTCATCGAAAGCTGGCTCAAAGACACGCCTGAGCGTCTTGAGGAGATCAGTCTTCTTGCGGGTGATACTGATCAGACAAAGCTGAAACGTGATGCTC
Organism: Verrucomicrobiaceae bacterium; assembly: GCA_947463285.1. Taxonomy (GTDB): domain Bacteria; phylum Verrucomicrobiota; class Verrucomicrobiia; order Verrucomicrobiales; family Verrucomicrobiaceae; genus Prosthecobacter. The sequence continues at coordinate 1,120 of CANHTV010000447.1, forward strand.
ACTCACTCAAAGGTAGTAGCGCTCTCTTTGGCTTGAATACCTTCCATAATCTCTGTCGGGATATCGAACAGCTCGCGGAAAAAAATGTGACACATGGTCAGTCGCTGCTTGCCTGTGCACTCCAGCATGCTTTTGCTGCGGCGGAACCTGTGCTGCGTGCGGAGATGAAAAAACTTCAGCTTCAATCATGACATGATTAGCGGGGGGCTGTGGACGACTGCATGTAACCCCTAGTGCAATGAAGCCTTGAGTCTGATACTGAGTCAATAAGCACTGGGACTTTCAGTGGTAGATCTACTTTGCTGGGAGCCACGCCCATCTCAAAAACAGGCATTTGCAGTGATTGCTTGGAATCGAATGGTTGCCCCCACTGAAAGCGATGCTAAGGGATGGCCTCCTATGCATCGTGGATCTGGCTCCTGTATGAAATCAAAACTGGCTCTTGCCGCATTGTTTGCCCTGCTCTCTTCGGCCCCGCTCGCCGCTCAGACTTCTGTTTTGGTGGTGGATAGCTTTAACCGCAAGGTCCACGTCGCCGCCAATGCCAACCGTCAGGTTCCTGTGGGTGGTTTGGCCAAGATCGCCACCGGCATGGTGACGCTGGACTGGGCTGAGGCTTCAAAGCTGGGCGTGAATTTGCTCGCGCCGGTGCCTACCTATGCCGCCAGCATGGCCGGCATCAATACCCTGGGCCTTCAGCCAGGTGATAAGCTGACGCTGCGTGACCTGATTTATGCGACGATGATGGGCAGTGACGACATCGCAGCGATCACACTGGCAGACTTTGTGGGCCGTGATCATCTCTATCGTCTGGGCCGCCAAGGAAATCCCATCGGCGAGTTTGTGCGTCAGATGAACCAGTTGGTTGTGCGTGAAGGCGGTAAAGGCACACGCTTTGTGAGCCCGCATGGCTATGAGAACACGCGCAGCATCAGCACCTCCACATGCGCTGACATCGCCCGTCTGGCCCTGTATGCCGTTTCCCGCCCTGGGATGAAGTTTTACACGAACCAACGCACCCGCAGCATCACGATCTACCGTGCAGGTGGTCAAGTGACGGTGCCGGTAACGAATACGAACGCGCTGCTCGGCACTGGTGGGATCGACGGCGTCAAGGCCTCCAGCACCCCTCGTGCCGGTGGCTGTGTGGCCATGTCCGCAGAGCGTCCCTCCTCCGTCTATCAGCAGGCAGATGGGAGCAGCCTCATCTACCGCCACCGCCTCATCGTCGTCGTTCTGGGCTCCTTCGATCCCTTTGGTGAGGCCAAGGCTCTGATCTCACAGGGCTGGAACGCCTACGACCGCTGGGTGGCCGCAGGCCGTCCCATCACCAATGAGCGTCAGCTGCTCAATCACTACTGATTGGCATCAAAGCTGCACGTTTTTTCACAAACATTCATTCCTTACTCCTAAACACATGCGAATCGGTATTCTTAATAGTGGCGGCGACTGCCCCGGACTCAATGCAGTGATCCATGGTGCCGTCGGCGCTGCTCACACCCTTGGCTGGGAAGTCGTCGGCTTCCGCGATGGCTTCGAAGGTCTGCTGCCTCCTGGTGACTACATGCGGCTTGATCCATCACGCACAGTCGGCATTACCAAACTCGGCGGCACCATCCTAGGCACCACAAACAAGGGCCATTTCGTCGCCAAAGTCGGTGAAGGTAACGTCGCTGAAGTCCCCCGTGAGATCGTCGAAAAAGCCAAGACTACGCTGAAGCATCTGGAAATCGGTGCGCTGATCGTCGTCGGTGGTGACGGCTCTTTGACTACTGGTCTGCAACTTTACAACATGGGAGTGCCTGTCGTCGGTGTGCCCAAGACCATCGACAATGACATCCAAGCCACGGCGATGACCTTTGGCTTTGACAGTGCTGTCGCCACGGTGGTCGATGCGCTTGACCGTCTGCACACCACGGCTGAGAGCCACAAGCGCGTCATCGTGCTGGAGGTCATGGGCCGTCACGCTGGCTGGATCGCCCTTCACGGCGGTATGTCGGGCGGTGCTGACGTCATCCTGCTGCCTGAGATTCCTTTTAACATGGAGCACGTCGCGGACTCCATCCGCCAGCGTGATGCTCGTGGTCTGCATAGCACGCTGGTTGTGGTTGCAGAAGGTGCGCGTATGGAGACAGGCGAGCTTCTGAAGAAAGAAAACGTCGGAGGCAAAGGTGAAGACCGCCTTGGTGGCATCGGTGAACACGTCGCCAAAAAGATCGAGGCCATGACGGGCAAGGAAACACGCTCCTGCACTCTAGGACATCTTCAACGTGGTGGTGCTCCGACGGCGCTGGACCGCATCCTTGGTGTCCGTTTTGGTGCCATGGCCGTTAGCTTGATCGAGCAGGGTAAATTTGGCCGCATGGTCAGCTACCAGCAGTATCAGGTGGGCGATGTCAGCATCGAGGAAGCCGTGA
>CANHTV010000448.1 GCA_947463285.1 Verrucomicrobiaceae bacterium
TGCTGGGAGTCGCGTTTTTTATGAATCAGACGGCTTAATCAGGGCCTCCTGATCCTCGCTGAGACGATATTCCAACACAGCGACTTTATAGCAATCTTCCCGGGCTTTTTGCGGGCCTCGGCTTCGATCTGGAGAATCTTGGCTTCAAGTTCCGACAGACGTTTATCACCGCCCACAGAAGCACTGCGGCTTGGTGCTGACGGTTTATCCGGCAATACACCGACCGCACTCATGAACTCCTCCTGAACAAGCGCTGCCTTAGCCTCAGAAGCTGCCAATTGACGCTGGAGATTGGTCAGGCGCGTCTCGGACTGTTGCCGGTAGGCATTCAGCGTTTCATTCGCTTGATTCACCTGCGTCTCAGCCGTCTCGACGAGAGTGGCATTGGCTTGGATCGTCTGCTCAAGCTTGGTGATCTTTTCCATGACGCGATGGCCAAGAGCGGCACCAATGACGAGAAGGTCGCCTCACGCGGCGCCTACCAGAAGAACATCACCGCCATCATTGATCAGGCCACTGCCGCTGGTGTGAAGCCCGTGATGCTCACCGCGACGGTGATTTATGAAAACCTCGCCAGCAAAGAGAACGGCCTGCTCGCCCCCTACAACGATTTTCTCCGCCAACTCGCAAAGCAGAAAAAGGTGCCGATGGCCGACCTCTACGCCATGTTTGAAGAGCGGATCAAGGCCGAGAACAAGCCCAACGAAAAAGTGCTCACCAGCGGCGGCGTCCACATGAATACCGAGGGTAACAAGCTCATGGCCATCGGCGTGCTGAAAGCCTTCGGCCTCAATGAGACTGAGATCGCCAAAGCCAAAGCAGCCTGGGTTCCACTCGAAGCCGCCGCCGTGGAGTTTGGGAAACAGCAGGCCATCGCACGCGCCAAAGCCGCAGCAGAGAAAGCTGCCGCCGCCGCCAAAGCTAAGGCAAACGCCAAGAAGTAATGGCTAGCACAGATGCGTCGGCCTCTCTTGAGCAGAGACATCAAGGAAAAGGCAAACACCATTAGACGAAGCTGTTAACGCGGCTGACGTATGATTAAGCATAATCATTTCTAAGAATGTCTTGCCCATATCCATACGCGACGCCAGAAACAGACGGTTATCATCTTGAACTCGTCGAGTTCGACGAATCGTAACAGCACAGCCACCTGCGCTATCCTGTTCCACCAGCAGATGAGCATCGGTTTGGCATCACAAAAGGCGAGCTCGTGAAGTTGCTGTTTGTCTATGAAAAATCCCACATGCAGAACGGCCAGTCATTCAGCGCTGAGCACATGTGGGTTGAGTATCTGGAAAACGGCGGCGGCTGCATGTTGGGTCGTCTGGATAATGAACCACAACACACCGATCTGATTAATTGCGATGACGTGATTGCATTCCATCCAAAGCATATTGTTCGGATATGGAGATATGATCCAGACGAGGGTATGAAACGCTGCACTGCAGCGATTCCGCCCAAAGAGTAAATGCCGCCTTGTGATGTCCATCCGTCGCGAAGCCGCACCCCGCTCCCCACGTTTCATGCTCCCACATGAAACCCCTCCTCGCACTCTTCCTCACCGCCGCAACGGCTGCGGACCTGACGTTGCTGAGTGGAGCGAATGGCGTGGGCAAAACGAACATTTATCGTGCTTTACGTCTGGTGTCCTCCATGGCGCGTGGAGGATTTGCCGAAGCCGTAGCGGGTGAGGGCGGCATGAGGAGCCTTCTTTGGACCGACAACATGAATCATGCACGGCTGACAACTATCTTGGCGCAGGTGGAGTCCGAAGCTTTCAGTTATGCGTTTGAATGCGGTCTCATGCCTGCCGCGCCAGGAGACCCCACCAAGTTTAAGCTCGCCCCCGACATCGAGACGGAGGAACTGCGCTATGGCAGAAGGCTTTTGGCGAAGCGAACTCAAAATCAGGTCCGGGTCGCTGATACAAAAGGCATTATGCGTTCGTTCAGCGAGCCGCCGGCAGTCTCTGAATCCATGATCACGCTGGTGCGGGATTTGCAAAGCTGCCCGCAGATTTTGAATGCACGACTCAGCCTGGAGCGCTGGCGATTTTACCACGCGATGCGCACCAACGCGGATGCTCCATCGAGAAAACCGGTTCGCGGTTATTGGTCGCCCGTGCTGAATGAGGACGCCTCCAATCTGCCTGCTGTGATTCAAAGCATCAACGAGTCCGATCTGGCGGGAGCATTTTATGAAGCCAAGGCAAAGGCGTTTCCTGACTCGCGACTCGAAGTCGAATGCGGCGACTGGTTCAACCTCGCGTTCAATGCCCACGCGCTGCCGCGTCCGTTGCACGGCCATGAGTTGTCTGACGAAACCTTGCAATTCATCTGCCTCGCCGCCGTGCTGTGCAGTCCTCAGCCACCGCCGCTGCTCGTGCTCAACGAGCCGGAGACGAGCTTGAATGAATCGGTGCTGCCAGCTTTGGCCGATCTTATCGCCACGGCCTCGGAACATTCTCAAATCATCCTCGTTTCTCACTCGCAAGCGTTGTGTGAAGCCGCGGCCGCACGTTGTCAGGTGAAGATGCGACCGCTCACGATACGTTTGGGAGAGACGCGACTGGTGGGGCAGGAACACGCCAGGACTGTCTTTGTCTGTGATGACGAGGATGAGGAAGCCGAATGAACGGGCCGCGCTTGGTGTATATACCTCCCCCTTTACTCACCATGAAAGCTCTCACAGCCGCCTTGTCTTTTGCCTGTCTCACCGTGGTTCTTTGCTGGCGTGCCTTCGCCGCCGAAACCGTTCCGGACAAACTCGTGGTGCTCACTTTTGATGACTCGGTGGTGAGTCAGGCGAACTATGTGGCACCGCTGCTGAAGAAGCATGGGTTTGGGGCGACTTTCTTCATCACGGAGGGCTTCGAGTTCCTCGTGGATAAGAAGAACTACATGACCTGGGAGCAGATCAAGGCGCTGCATGAGCAAGGATTCGAGATCGGCAATCACACGCGGAAACACGCGGGCGTCACGAAGCAGATGCCGGAGCAATTGGCCGCAGATGTGGAGTTCATCGAGACGCGATGCGCGGAGCATGGCGTTCCGAAGCCGGTGAGCTTTTGTTACCCTGGCTATGCGACGAGCGAGGGGGCGGTGAAGCTGTTGCGAGAGCGTGGCTATCAGTTTGCGAGGGCTGGAGGCGCGAAGGCCTTTGATCCGACCACGGACGAGCCTTTGCTCATGCCACAGGCGTTTGATGGCAAGCCGGAGAGCACGCTGGAGCAGTTCAAGGCCGCCGTGGCGCAAGCGAAGAACGGCAAGATCGCGGTGATGACCTTCCACGGCGTGCCAGACATCAAGCATCCGTGGGTGAACACTGATCCGGCGAAGTTCGAGGCCTACATGCAGCATCTCAAAGACGAAGGCTGCACGGTCATCGCGATGCGGGACTTGGCAAAATACCTGAAGTAAGTTCGACTGGCTGCGTATTGCTCAGCTCATGAAATTCATCCTTTTCGCCAGCCTCCTGTTTGCCGTCTCCGCCATGGCTCAGGAGATGAAACGCAGCATTCCCTATGTCGAAAA
>CANHTV010000449.1 GCA_947463285.1 Verrucomicrobiaceae bacterium
ACCCATCGTCAACCACATTCAACAACGGTAAACTTGCACACCGCCATGTCCCGAATTCAAGACCTGCCAGAAGAAGATCGTCCTCGCGAGCGTCTGCTGCGTCTGGGGGCCGGAGCCCTCTCGGATGCGGAATTGCTGGCCATCTTCATCAATACCGGCATGAAGGGAGAAAATGCCCTGCAAGTGGCGCAGCGGCTTTTGAAGGAACAGGGCTCCCTGCGCAATCTCTCACGCATCGAGGCCGTTGAATTGGTCGATATGCGCGGCCTCGGTCCTGCCAAAGCGGCGCATCTCGCCGCCGCCTTTGAACTGGGCCGCCGGGCGGAGCAGCAGGAAGTCCGTGAGGTGCCCATTAACACCCCCGAGCTGGCTTACAAATTCATTGGCGCGGAAATGCAGGCGCTCAGTCATGAGTCCGTGCGCATCCTGCTGTTGAACACGCGCCTCTGCCTCATGCGCCACGAAGAGCTTTTTCGTGGCACCTTGGATCAAAGCTCGGCCCATCCGCGTGAGATCATTCACAAGGTGCTGATTCATAAAGCCTACGGCTTTGTCCTCGTTCACAATCACCCCAGTGGCGATCCTTCACCCAGTGATGCCGACCGTCGCCTGACGCGCCGACTCAAAGACGCGGCGGATTTGTTTAACATCCACTTCGTCGATCATCTCATCGTTGGTGTCCCCGCAGAAGGCCGCTCCCAGCCGTACTTCAGCTTTAGGGAATGCGGGATGCTGTGAGGCTGCTATAGCTGCGGCTCTTCATGTCTGACCATCCTCTGCTTCGTCGTCTGCCTGCCTCGCCGGATTGCTCCAGTGATGAGCTTCTCAGCCGTTTTCTCGACTACGTCGCAGAAAAGAATCTGGAGCTTTATCCGGCGCAGGAGGAGGCGATCTTGGAGTTGTTTGAGGATAAAAACGTCATCCTCGCCACACCCACAGGCTCGGGGAAATCCCTGGTGGCCACAGCCATGCACTTTCGCTCGCTTGCCCAGGGCCGGCGTTCGATTTACACCTGCCCGATCAAGGCGCTGGTGAATGAGAAGTTTCTAGCCTTATGCCGTGATTTTGGTCCTGAAAATGTCGGCATGGCCACGGGGGATGCGACCGTGAATCGTGACGCTCCGATCCTCTGCTGCACAGCCGAAATCCTGGCTAACTACGCGCTGCGGGAAGGCGAAAAGGCTCCCTTTCGTGAGGTCATCATGGATGAGTTTCACTATTACGCAGATCATGAGCGCGGGGTCTCCTGGCAGGTGCCGCTGCTGACGATGAGCCAGTCACGCTTTCTCCTGATCTCTGCCACACTGGGCACGACGGATTTTTTTCAAAAGGAAGTCACCAAACTGACAGGCGTGGAGACGCGTCTCATCACGGCCACGCAGCGTCCGGTACCGCTGGAGTTCAGCTACCTGGACACCTCGGTGGATGTGACTTTGCAGGAGTTGATGGCGGCCAATAAAGCGCCGGTTTACCTCGTCCACTTCACTCAGAATGAGGCCAGTCAGGCGGCGCAGGATCTGATGAGCCTAAACTTCTGCTCCACGGCCGAAAAAGCGGAGATCAAGGAGGTGATGCAGGGAGCGAAATTCACGAGTCCTTTTGGCAAGGATATCAAAAAGTATCTCAGCCACGGCGTCGGACTGCATCATGCCGGACTGCTGCCGAAGTATCGTGTGCTGGTGGAAAAGCTGGCCCAACGCGGCCTGCTGAAAGTGATCTGCGGCACCGACACTCTAGGTGTCGGCGTCAATGTTCCCATCCGCACGGTTTTGCTCACCAAGCTGAGCAAATATGGCGGCCAAAAAGTCACCACACTCAGCGCCCGGGATTTTCACCAGATCACCGGTCGCGCAGGCCGTCGTGGTTATGATGACATCGGCTATGTCATGTGCCTTGCCCCTGAGCATGTGATCGAAAACGCCAAGCTGGAAGCCAAGGCGGCAGGTGATCCGAAGAAGCTTAAGAAGATGGTGAAGAAAAAGCCGCAGGAAGGTTTCGTCGGCTGGAGTGCGGATACCTTCAAGCGCCTGCAATCCGCGGCCCCGGAGCCGTTGGTGTCACGCTTTCAGGTCTCGCACGGGCTGCTCCTGCAAGTGCTCAGCCGTCCTGATGATGGCTGCCGCGCGATGCTGAAACTCATCAAGGACAGTCATGAAACTGCTGCGGCGAAGAAGCTGCATCGCCAGCGTGCCTGGCAGCTGTTTCGGTCCCTTGTGGAGCGCAAAATCGTCGAGATCATACCGGTCTCTAAGCGCCTGGGCAGCAGTAAGTTACGGCTGAATGTGGAGCTTCAGGAGGATTTCTCCCTGAATCATGCCTTGTCGCTCTACTTGATTGACGCCTTGGCTTTGCTGGAGCCGAATTCGCCGACTTATGCGCTGGATGTGCTGACGCTCTGCGAGTCCATTTTGGAAAATCCGGACATCATTCTCCGGCGTCAGCTGGATCAGGTCAAGAACGAGGCCATGGCGGCGATGAAAGCCGAGGGTGTGCCCTTTGAGGAGCGTGTCGCGAAGCTGGAAGACCTGGAGTATCCGAAGCCGAACCGTGACTTCATCTACAATACCTTCAATGACTTTGCCGCGTTGCATCCCTGGGTCGGTCAGGAAAACATCCGGCCGAAAAGCATCGTCCGTGAGATGTATGAAAACTTCCGCAGCTTTGCCGATTACATCAACGACTACGATCTGCACCGTGCTGAAGGAGTACTCCTGCGGCATCTGAGCAGCGTTTACAAAGTGCTGGTGCAAACCGTTCCTGAGGCTGCGAAGACCGAGTCCATTCTGGAAATGGAAGCCTGGCTGGCTGGACTGCTGCGCGGCACCGATTCCAGCCTGCTGGACGAATGGGAGCGTCTGCGTGATCCGAACTACAACCCTGATGAGCGTGAGGAGAAACCAGCGGAAGCACCCGACATCACGCGCAACAAGCGTGAGTTCACCGCGTTGATTCGCACCGAGATCTTTCGCTTTCTACGTCCGCTTTCCATGCAGCAGTTTGAGGCGGCGCTTCGTGCCCTCGGCCCAGGTGTCACGGGCTGGAATGTGGAAAAAATCACGCGTGCCTGGGAAGACTACCACCATGATCACGAACGGCTGCGCCTGGACAATGAAGCGCGCAATGGCCGCCATACCTACATCGAACCCAGCGCCGACAACGCCAGCTGGCTGGTCAGTCAGGTGCTCGTCGATCCCGATGAACTCAACGACTGGCAGATGCAGTTCCGAGTCGATCTGGCACAGGCTCGCGAGGAAGGGAAACCTTCGCTGGCGCTGTTGAGCATCGCGCCGGTAGTGGATGTATGATGGATACCGCCAAATCTCTACTTTAGAATTTATACTTCCCGTCGCCATCATTTGTGATTCCGCTCATGGAACGGTGGAGTAGGGGAGTCTTGGATTTTCAATACTCCACAACTCCAAGCCCCCTAGTACTTGATTTCACAAAAGGTGATGACTTCAGGTATGGCCAGCATTCGTTCTTTTCACAGATTCGCTTTCTTCACCTTGCCGAAGTCCG
>CANHTV010000450.1 GCA_947463285.1 Verrucomicrobiaceae bacterium
CCTGTGGCTGTGCGGGTGCTGAAGGTGGCTTTGTAGCCCTGGCGATTTGGGTTTGTGGCGGCTGCATTGCTGCCGATGGCAAAGGTGTATTCACCAGCTGGCAGACGCCATGTGCGGGTGATCTTTTCTGCGGTGCTGTTATCGACGTGATCGAGATAACGGATGTCCTCAGCCCAATCGACCGCACCGCGATTATTGTAGGTGTGGTGATCTCCGAGGTCTGCTGGCACGCCGCCATATTCTGCCCAAGCGGCGACAATATCAGGGCGTGTGCGGAAGGATGCAGGTGCGACGTCATTATCCCAGCCGCGAAAAAGCGTCAGGCTGGGGAACATGCTGCTCGTGTCAGCCTTGCCATTGAGTTCCTCCGGTGCCTGGGCCCAAGGTACATTGGTGTCACGTTCTAAAGTGATGCTAAAGAACACTTCCTGGGTGAGCTTGACTGCCGCCCAGTTGCTGGTGTGCGTCCAACCGACGGGCAATGTGCCCTGTCCGGGATTTCCAAACAAAGCATTGTCTTCCCAGCTCCAGGCTCCGACATGGCTGCTGAAGCTGCCTGTTTCATTGGCTCCGGCGATGATGGTGTAAGCATAGCCGATGCCGCCTGCGGCAGGGTCAGTCGCGAGGATGGGAGTCGTTGCAAAGCTGATCTGATAACCCTGACGGTTCGGATTGGTCGCTGGGGCATTGCTTCCGAGCGCCATGGTGTAGTCTCCCGCGCGCAGGAAGTAGGTGCGTGTGATGGTTTCCTCGGTGCTGTTATCGACGTGGTCTTTGTAAACCAGATCTTCCGCCCAATCGACATTGCCGCGATTGTTGTAGCTGTGATTGTCATCACCATCGTTGTCCCAGTTATTCCAGATCGTGAAGCTTGGGAACATGCTGGTGGTGTCCGCCTTGCCATTCAGTTCTTCAGGTGCTGCTGCCCATGGCACATTCGCATCCCGGCTCATGGTGATGACGACATGCATGTCCTGCTGCACACGCAATGCCAGCCAGTTACTGGTGTGAGTCCAGCCGACAGGCGGTTCACCTGCATTGAACAAGTTATTGTCTTCCCAGCTCCAGGCTCCGACGTGGCCGCTGAAGCTGCCAGCGCTTTTTCCTTCCAGCGTTAGCTGGTGCGCATAGCCGATACCACCACTCGCAGGGTCTCCTGCTGCATAGGCGAAAGGCGTGGCTGACACCGTTCCGGTGAGACCATAGACGGTCGCATCAGGTGTCGGGGACTGACCTGCGTAGTTCGCGCCACCGGCGGCGATGGTGTAATCACCTGCCGTGAGGAAGAGCGACTTTGTCACGGTGCCGTCAGCATTGCCATCACCGACGATACCCGGTGCGCTGCCAAACAGCGTCGCATCACCATCGGCGATGTGGGTCACATAGGTGAAGGTGCTGAGTCCGTCCGCCGCCTCGAAGTCGAAGATCGGTCCCGTCTGGTTGTCGCCACCGATGCGCCAGGTTTTTAGCGCGTGGAAGCTGCCTTCAGTCGCATAACCCAGAGTGGAACGATAAGCCGTGGTGATGGCCGAGGTATCGTAATCCGCACTGCCCGGTGCATTGGTGATCGGTGCCACATGAGCAAGACCACGGTAAAGAGAGAAGGCAGGCTTGATGCTGCCATCTCTTGGGGTGGTGCTAGTGCTGTTGGTGGAGCCGCTGAAGGTGATGGTGTAGTAGCCTGGCGTTGCCACGTTGAAGCGGTAGTAGCGCAGCTTATGACTATCGCCATGGTCGGCGTCGGTGCCATCGGCCCAACCAAAATTGCTGGTGACGGTTTGGTTGATGATCGTGATAGGGGCGGCTTCCGGTACAATGGTGCCGAAGTTGCGAGACGCAGCTCCGCTACCGTAAGTGATGTGAGCCGAGGCGGTGCCGCTCATGAGAAGCAGCGCCGCCGAGGCGATCACGTTGAGGTGTTTGATTTTCATGCGTTGTTTTTGGGTCGGTTTCTTTTGGGTTTGAGGTTCAGCTAGTGGTGATTGTTTCATGGCGTTGTCACGCTGAGCTCGACTTGGCCTGATAGCCGCTGGGTCGTGCTGGAAGTGGTTTTTGGTGAGGCCGTGGGCATTTCGGCGAGGTTGAAAAAGCCGTAGCCTTTTCGGCCATTACTATCATCGACGATCATGCCCGTGAAGGTGGTGCTGCGTAGAAGATCCTTGTTTGGCGTCACGCTGGTATCCGTGTCTTTCAGGATGAAGCTGCCGCTGAAACTGCCCGTTTTTCCAGCGGTGAATGTCGTGCCAGTGCCTGGCGTAATGGTGATTTTGACGAGGCCTGGATTGCTTTCAGGAGGTAGGATTTTCGCCGGGCTGCCCGGTTGGATCTCTAAGCTAGCCCAGTCTAGGCGCAGCTCTGGATTCGGCACGCCACCATTGCTAAACCGCAGTGAAGCCTGATCTGCCTCTGCGATGACGCTTAGGCTCAAGGGTAGAGAACCTATCTGAGGGATGATGTATTTCCTGCCGATGGTTTGTAAATTTAGCGGGCCAAAACCCTGTGGGTAGCTGCGGCCGGAGCGTTGAGGATGCTTGAACCAACTGACTGCCGATCCACTCAGGGATGAATTGTCAGCTTGATTGATTTTGAGCTGCCCGAGCACTGATCCCGTCTTTGAATACAACAGCGTGTAAATCGGCACGGAACCACCGTCGCCGACCAAACCTGAAAAGGTCAGCGTGCTGCTGCCATCCGCCAGTCGAATGATGCCGCTGGCAGTGCCCGTGGAGGAAACCTTGAAGGCACCGACACTGTAACCCGCGGGGTTTAGGGCCTCTTCCAGATCATTCGTCGCCAGTTTCATGGCAAAGGTGTAATTGCCTGCATAATCCGCAGGATTAGCCGCTGGCAGATAGGCAGGGAAGGTGAGCGTCTGATCCTCCTGCTTGAGGGTGACTTCCACATCTCTGCTTGAGCGGTGAAGTCTAAAGCTGAGTTCCAAGGCCGGCATTTTACTGCGTTTGATGAAGACTTTGCCGGTCGGATCAGCGTCTGGAAAAACGGTCAATGAGCCTTTGAAGGAGTGACTGCTGCTGCCAAGCAACAGCGTGCCACTGAAGCTACCAGTCGATGTGCTGGTCAGGCTGATACGGCCGCCGAGGTTGTTGCCGAAAGTGGCGTTTTCATCGCGTGGCACGAAGCCTCGGTAAGTGCCTTGTGTCTGGAGATGAAAGCGCTCCACGGTCAGCAGCTGCTCTTTGCTCGGGCTGCTGCCGATGGCGTTGCTGGCACTGGCTTTGAGCGTGTAGGTTTTCGCTGTCGTGAGTCGTCCGCTGATGACTCCGGTGCTGGCATTGTAACTTAGACCCGCAGGCAGGCCGCTGATCTTAAATTGGGTTGGGCTGTTTCTGGCGGTGACCTGCCATTCATAGCGCTGGCCCACCATGGCTCGGGGGAGATTGAGATCATTCATCACCGGCTTCAGTCTCACTGTCAGTGTCACCGTTTCACTCGTCACACTGGTGTCGCCATTGGCGATGACGACGCTGTATTCACCGATGTTGGCCTCAGCC
>CANHTV010000451.1 GCA_947463285.1 Verrucomicrobiaceae bacterium
GCCTTTCCAACCGCGGGCGGTCTTTACCACTGGGCCTCCATCTTTGGAGGGCGGTTCTGGGGCTGGCTTACGGCATGGCTTAACCTCTTGGGCTTGATCACAGTCTGGGGCGCGATCAACATCGGGTCGGCCTCCTTCTTTGCAGGCACTTTTGGCCCCATGTTTGGCTTCACGGGAACCGATTCGCAAGTTGTGGGCTTTGTCAGTATCGTTACTCTTTTGCAGGCGATATTCAACCACCGGGGCATCAAAGTGACCACGATGCTGACAGACCTTTCGGGCTATCTGATTTTCGCTACAAGCGCCGTACTGGTGCTGGCCTGCCTGTATTTCGCGCCCGCGATAGACCTTTCGCGCCTATGGACATTCACCAATTATTCGGGTGCTGCGGGTGGCGGCGTTTTCCCACCATCGGACAACATGGGCTCTCTTTTCCTGCTGTGTCTATTGCTTCCCGTTTATACGATCACGGGCTATGATGCCTCCGCACATACCTCGGAGGAAACCAAGAACGCCGCCAATTCAGTACCGCAAGGGATTGTATCGGCAGTGCTGTGGTCGTCACTGGTCGGCTGGGTGATGATCTGCTCGATCACGCTGGCGATACCCGATATGGCCACGGCAGCAGGCCAAGGCTGGGGCATGTTCTTTGGCACGATGGATGCGATCATGCCTACGGGACTGAAGACTGGGCTGTATTTGGGCATCTTAATTGCCCAATTGCTATGCGGGTTGGCCACGGTCACCTCAGCCAGCCGCATGCTGTTCGCCTTCGCGCGCGATGATGGGGTTCCGGGTGCATCCAAGATGCTTGCCACCGTTTCGACGCAATACCGCACACCCGTGGCTGCAATTTGGACGACAACGGCGCTTTGCATCCTGTATGTGCTGCTGGCGCTGTCAATCAAACTGGATGGAACCTCCATCTATGTGATCGTGGTGAACTCGACCCTCGTATTCCTATTCCTCAGCTTCACCATTCCGCTGGTTTTCGCCTTCTTGGCTTTTGGGACGACGAAATGGCCATCGCCGGGGCCTTGGGCCCTGCCGGCCGGGCTGTATAAGCTGGTCACCGTCTTGGCCATTGTGGGCATGGGCGTGATCTTGTTCATCGCCGTCGCCCCCCCGAATGGGCCGGTGTTCTGGGTTGTTACAGGCTTTATCGCCATTGCGCTGGTGGTTTGGAATGTCTTCGAAAGCCGCCGTTTCCAAGGCCCCCCAATTGGGGAAGCCGTCCAGAAACGCGGCCTTCTGATCAAAGCCGCCGAAAAGGCTTTTGGAGAACTGTAAACCAAAGGCAAACCCTAGCTAAAATGAATTCTGTGTGAAAACCTACGGCCCTTTTAAGGTCGGATAACGGCAAACTTGAAAACTTCATTCAACGTCGAATAGACTGGCCCCTATCACATCGCCATCGGAATGGACAAAGACCACAAAGGGTTCCGGCTGGCAGCTATGAAAAGGTTTTTGAGCAGGCTTTCATTCTGTCTATTTTCTGCATTGAATCATCATGGTATCGTTCCACCGAGCCAATGGTTGTGAGATGGATTGTATCCCCGCAAGCTTACTTCTGTTTCCAACGATTCATTGGCCTTAGACTGCCATGACTGACGGCTGGTCATGGCTTTTGGGGAACCGTTGAAAATCCATGTCCCTCATTTGAATGAGGTTAAGGATGATTTTGTCAGCGGATGGCTGCGGAGGCCCTCATCAGATGTATGTTTTTCGCAGCATTTCCGCCACCCCCGCGTCCATCTGCTCGCGGCGTCGCACTGCTTCGAAGCGATTCAATAAATCCTCGGGCCGAACGCGCGCCCGCTCCGCCCCGCGAAGATCATGTAGGACCTGTCCGCGGTGCATCATGATGATGCGGTCGCCGAGATGGACCGCCTGCTGCATCGAATGGGTGACCATCAGAGTGGTCAGTTTGTCGCGCTGGATGATTTCATGGGTGAGCCGAATGACCTGGTCAGCGCTCTTGGGATCAAGCGCTGCCGTATGCTCGTCCAGTAACAAGAGATCGGGCTTGAGCCATGAAGCCATGAGCAGCGTGAGCGCTTGACGCTGGCCACCGGAGAGGCTGCCGATGGCGTTGTCGATGCGGTCCTCCAGGCCCATATTGAGGGATCGGATGCGATCGCGAATCTGCTGGCGCAGATTCGGATTGAGTGCCCAGCCGAGACCACGGGGCTGGCCGCGTCGGGCGGCCATGGCTAGGTTCTCCGCGATCGTCATGGCGGGAGCCGTTCCGCTGAAGGGGTTCTGGAAAACGCGACCAATGAGGCGCGCCCGTCGATGTTCTGGGAGTCGAGTGATATTCTGGTTCGCCAGCGTGATGCCACCGGAATCGACCAAGAAGGAGCCGGCAACGGCATTGAGCAGGGTCGATTTTCCGCTGCCGTTGGTGCCGATGATGATCAGGAACGATCCACGTTCCAGCGTCAGCGTCACCCCGCGTAGAGCCCGCACCTCATTCGGAGTGCCCGGATTGAACGTCTTGATGAGATTTTGGAGTTCGAGCATAGCGTCAGATGGCGGAGGGGTTAGCTGCGGAACGGAGTTTTCGCAGCAGGGCAGGCGTGACGAGGGCAGCAAAAACGAACAACGCGGTGATCAGCTTGAGGTCGTTGGGATTGAGTCCCCAGCGGAGCGCAATGGCCACAAGCAAGCGGAAGAGTACCGATCCCATGACCGCGCCTGTGATCAGCAGGCCGATTTTCTTGGTGCCGACCAGTGCTTCACCGATGATCACGCTGGCGAGCCCCCAAACGACCATGCCGATGCCCATCTGCACGTCGGCGAAGCCCTGATACTGGGCCAACAAAGCACCGGACAGGGCGATGAGTCCGTTGGACAGCGCAAGCCCCAGAATGATGATGAAGTCCACGCTGACACCGAGCGCACAGATCATCTGGGGATTGTCACCCGTAGCCCGCATTGCCGTGCCCAGATTGGTACGAAAAAAGAGGTAAAGGGCGAGACCGACGGCGATGACAATGAGAGAAACACCGCCCAGCATGGCAGCATCGCGAACCCCCACGGTCCACCCGGCCAGCAGGAATTCAGACTGGTTTCCGCCGAGAACGCTCGAGACGAGGGCTTCGGCCTGGTCGGCAAGGGTGGCTTCGTTCAGCAAGGGGATGTTGCTTTTGCCCATCACGTGCAGGTTCACGGAGTAAAGGGCGGTCATCACGAGAATGCCGCTCAGGAGGCCGTTGATCTTGAACTTGGTGTGCAACACTCCGGTGAGGGTGCCCGCGACCACGCCCCCCAGAAAGCCGGCGAGAGTTGCCGACAGTGGCGACCATTGGTGGACCAAGAGGATGGACGCCACCGCCGCCCCGAGGGTGACGGAGCCGTCGGCAGTGATGTCGGGGAAATTGAAGATGCGGAAGCTGAGATAGACTCCCAGCGCCAGCAGGGCGAGGATCAGTCCGATGGTGGCGGCTCCGATGAGAAGTGTCATGGCAGGAAGTCAGGATTGAGGTGCATTTAC
>CANHTV010000452.1 GCA_947463285.1 Verrucomicrobiaceae bacterium
GACGGCGGTTTAAAGTCGGGCGGCCAGGGTCGCGACGCTGTTTTTCAGCAGGGTGAGCCCGGCTTCCTGACTTTTCTCAGGGTGAAACTGCACGGCCATGAGTTTTTCTTTGGCGATGCCGGAGATGAAGGGCACGCCGTAATCCGTGCGGCAAAGCGCGAGGGATTCGTCAGCGACATCGGGGTAGTAGCTGTGGACGAAGTAAAGGTGGGCGGGGTTTGGCAGGCCCTGCCACCAGGCGGTCTGGCTGGCCTCCCACTGCACTTGGTTCCAACCCATGTGAGGAATCTTCAGACCATGGGCGGTATCAAATTTCCGCACGCGACCTGGGGCGACGCCGAGGCCTTTGACGCCTGGGCACTCCTCGCTGGACTCAAAGAGGAGCTGGTAGCCAAGGCAGATGCCGAGGTAGGGGCGGTCTTCTTTGAGCCATTCTTTGAGCGGCTCCCAGAGATGGGTTTCCTTCAGGATGCGGACACTGTCGCCAAAGGCCCCTTGTCCGGGGAAGACGAGGATGTCGATGTCGTCAAAGCCCTTGGGCTCAGTGACGAGTTTCGCCTCAGTGCCGATGGCGGTGAAGGCATTGATGACGCTGCGGAGATTGCCAGCGCCGTAGTCGAGCACACCTAGATTCATGAGTTAGAGGACTTCTTTGGTGCTGGGGATGCCCACGACGCGTGGGTCGTGACGGGTGGCCATATCGAGCGCGCGGGCCAGGCCTTTAAAGATGGCTTCAGCCATGTGATGGGCGTCGCGGCCACGGCGGATCTCGACGTGCAGGGTGGTGAGCAGGCTGGAAGAAAAGGCGCGGAGAAACTCCTCCACGAGCTGGTAGCTAAAGCGGTTCACACCGCCGATGGCCTCGACACGCTCAGGCGCGTGGTAGCTCAGAAAAGGGCGGCCGCTGAGGTCCAGGGCCACCTCCGCCAGGGTCTCATCCATGGGCAGCAGCCAAAAGCCGTAGCGAGTGATGCCGGCCTTGTTTCCCAGAGCCTCGCGGAAGCACTGGCCGAGCACGATGCCCGTGTCCTCCACGGTATGATGGTAGTCCACCTCGATGTCGCCCACGACTTTTACCTTGAGATCAAAGAGGCCGTGCTTGGTGAAGAGCGTGAGCATGTGATCAAAAAAAGGCACGCCGGTGTCGATCTGTGACTGGCCGGAGCCATCGACATTGAGCTCGATCTGGATGTCCGTTTCAGCCGTCTTGCGGTGCAGTTTCGCGGTGCGGGGTGTTTGCATGGGGACCGTATTTAACAACGGCTGGGCCGTGCGGTCAACGCGGCTGTATCAGGGAAGTGCCGAGTCATGCCCATGGAGTCATGGAGAAGTGGAGGATTGGAAATCCATACTCCAGCGCTCCGATCCCCCGTGCTCTGGCCAGCCCGCCTACGAACTGAGTCCTGAGCACTGGTCCTGCTTCGGCCCCTCACTTGCCTTGGATGCAGTAGAGGGCTTTGTCGCTGCGCAGGAGCAGTTTGCCGTCGGCATAGGCGGGGCTGCCGTGAAACTGGGAGTCGTCTAGCGGCGGAATTTCGGCGAGCTTTTCAAAGCTGGGCTTGGCGGCGATGATGTAGGTGCCGCTGCGGCGGGAGACGGCGTAGAGTTTGTCACCGATCAGGATGGGCGAGGCATAGAAGGGCTTGCCACGGCCTCGACCGCCGTTTTCCATGACGCGCTCGCGATAGACGTCCGCCCCGGTGGCGGCCTCCATGCAGAGGGCGAAGCCGGCGTCATTGACGACGTAAAGGTGGCCGTCGTGCAGGATCGGCGTGGGGACGTAGCTGCTGGATTTACTCTGCCAGAGGATATGGCTGGCGGTGACATCGCCCTGGCCACCGAGCTTGATAGCGGCGCTGCCCGCAGTGGGGTAGCCGCCGAAGAGATAGACCTTTCCCTGATCATGGATGAGGGCAGGGGAGATATTGCCGGGCAGGCCGTGGGTGGCAAACCAGCGCAGCTTGCCAGTCTCGGGGTTCAGGCCCCAGATCTCCTGGGCGAGAGGGAAGACGAGGTCGCTGCGGCCAGCGGTCTCGATGATGCTCGGGGTGCTGTAGGCGAGGTCGATGACATCACCGGTGGCTTTCCAGAGCTGCTTGCCGGTCTTTTTATCCAGGGCGTGGAGTGCTTTGCTTTCATCGGTGGCATTGACGATGAGGGTGTCTTTATAAAGGATGGGGCTGCCGCCTGAGCCCCAGCGGCGGCCACTGGAGCCGGTGCCGAGCGGGGTGTGCCAGACCTGCTTGCCGGTCATGTCAAAAGCGAGCGCGCCGGTTTTACCAAAGAAGACATAGATGTGAAGGCCATCGCTGACAGGGGTGCTGGTGGCGTAGCCGTGCTCGGTGATGAAGCCCTCATAGGTATCTTCCGCCACGGTGGAGGGTACGCTTGCCTGCCAGAGCTTCTGGCCGTCCTTCAGGCTGATGCAGATGAGGTGACGCACGAGCTTGGTCATGTCCTTGGCGTCTTCTTTGTCGCCATAGCCTGTCCAGCAGGTGAGGAAAACTTTGTCGCCAACGACGATGGGGCTGGAGGAGCCGGGGCCGGGCATGGGAAAGGTCCAGGCCATGTTCTCTGTGGTGGACCAAGTGAGTGGGGCGCTGGCCTGACGAACGATGGCCTCACCCTCCGGCCCCAAAAAGCGCGGCCAGTCGGCGCTGTGGCTGAAAAGCGGAAGGGCGAGTGCGAGGAGGAGGTGTTTTTTCATGCGCTGGCTGGAACTGATTTCAGATAAGGAAGTTGCGTTTGGCTTGTGCGGCATTTCTCGCTAGAAAGGGAGGCGGCGTCACGCTTAAACTCGCGCCTTTGTTCACCACCCACATTTCATCATGTCCAAGGAAAAGCCTGTCTCGCTGAAAAATCTGAAATTGCTCGGTCAGGAGAACCTGCGCCAGGAGGGCGGTTTTTTGATCATCCCCAGCCAGTTGAGCTATGTGGATCTGCTGCGCCTCGAGCTGCTGCTGGAGGGGCGCGAGTGTGTCTATCTCATCGAGAGCGGTGCGGCGCTGCATCCGCTGAAGCGGGCGCATTTGGAGAAGGAAAGTGTGCAGGCGCTGGAGATCGACCCCCATGTCACGGACCCGGCTGCGTATCAGCAGGCGGTCTCGGCAGAGATGCAGCGCGGACATGTGGTGATCTACCTGCCAGCAGCGGCGGCGGTGATCAATGCCCCTGTGAGCACGATCCCTGGCACGAAGCTGGAGTTTCTCCTGAAGGCGGGCGCACCGGTGTTGCCGATCTACATCCAGCGCAGCATGGAGATCGCTCTGGACATCGAGCCGCGCTACGATGAGTCCGACGCCGTCTTTGCCATTGGCAGCCTGCTGCGTGGTAGCTCGGAGGTGACGCTGGCGGTTTATCAGGAGTCCATGATGTCTCTGGCGGAGCAGTGCTTCTCCGCGCATCCGGCGCTGGACATGCATCTGGCCTATGCGCTGCTCTGCGGCCTGAAAAAGCATGGTGGCAAGCACCAGATCATCGACGGCAA
>CANHTV010000453.1 GCA_947463285.1 Verrucomicrobiaceae bacterium
AGGCAATGTCTTCGCCGTGCCCACCGCGCCGTTTTGGTCGGAGGAGCTGGGCACCATCGACGACAAACGCGCTCAGATCCGCCAGATGGGCCATTACCTCAACTCGAAGCACAAGGACCACGCGAACGCCGATGGCCACATGACTGAGGCCGAGAAGCGCGAGTATTTGAAGAACTACGAGGCCAATCTCATCTCGCCCGCCGAGGAAGCGCTGTGGGAACGCGGTGCCTCGAATGCCGGTTATCACTACCTCGGCTGCGCCAAGACCTTTGCGCTGATGGGCAAGGCCTTCGCGGAGGCTCTGCTGCGTCAGCCGCCTTCTGCCGCTATCGAAGCGATCGAAGGCGAGATGGCTGGGTATCTCTTCGCCCCAGCGGAAAAAGTGCCGGAGGAGTTCAATGGCGGCTTTTCGCTGTATGCGGCGGCTTGGCCACTGGTGGGCACGTATCCGGGGCATCGGTTTCAGACGGGGCTTTGCGGCACGTGGATGCATCCGCAGTGGTCGGAGGCGAAGAAGCCGAAGGAGAAGTGCTACACGGACATCGAGGGCGGGCTCGGCTGGTGGCGTGACACGCATTTTCCGACGATCACGCCGAAGTTTATCATGGGCGGTGTGGGGCCGAACTTCTCGGTGATCGCGAACGGTCCCGGCTACGGCGCGGGCACTTGGGAAAAGCCGCGCGGGCAGTATGGCGTGGCGCAGCTCAGCCCTTGGCTGCTGATGCCGCTCGATGGCCTGAACCTCAAGCAAGGCACCAGCGGCGCGCTTTTCGGCTACGGCTATCTGCCGCTGCCGCTCACGAACCAAAAGAGCACCACCGCAGGCAAAAACGTGCCGACCGGCAACCAGTGCTGGACGCTGTTTTTGAGCACCGGCAACTTCAAAGGCCCCGTGGCCTTCTTCACGCCGTTTTTCTGGTCGCAGGCGCTCATCGAGCATCCCGAGTGGACCGGCAAGCTGCTCGACTCCTGCCCCGCCGGGCCGAACAAGCCCATCCAAATGGAGACGCAGCATGTGCCCGCCATTTTGACCGACAAACAGGCCCGCGTCGCGCCCACACGCTTCCCCATCGGCGCCGATGGCACGTCCACCGTGCTGCATCGCCTCACCGCGTATAAAAAGGAAGCGCTGTGGGAGGATGTGCAGCGCTGGTTCGAGGGCGGTGCGGCGGCGGATGGCAAGATCAAGCCCGAGGCCGCGGCGATTCACCCCTTCCGCAGCGGCGGCGGCTCGAACTGGAGCATCTACCCGCCCGGCACGAAGCGCGATGACAAGACGCCGCTCGCCTGGAATGCCTTCGCCACGTCCTTCACGCCGAATCCGATCACCTTTGGCTATCAATGGAACGCGCAGCTCACACGCCGCGAAGGTTCGCTCGTCGTGCTGCCCGAGTATTTCCAACTCGGCACCAATCCTCGCGGCAAGCCGCAGTGGCAGGTGATGGATGCCAACCAAGCCTCTGCCGATGCCAAACTCACTCAGCACCGCTTTAAAACGCCGATGGAGAAGCCACAAGAGCCACGCACGACACCTAACGACGCGAACAGTTGCTGGAAAAAGCCCGGCCCCGTCGCCGGTCCCTTCAAAACCAAGCTCGGCGATGGCAGCACGGTCACGTATTACTGGTATCGCTTCGCCGACCAGCCCGCCATGCTCAACGCCGACCTCACGCCCGCAGAACGCGAGCAAGTGCAGCAACGCGTCGAGAAACTGCATCGCGCGTGGACCAAGGATCGCGATTACCTCGCCCCGCCCGATCTCGGCAAGCTGGCGGACATCGATCCCGCACTCATCCTCACGCCTCCGAAGGGCTTTGAGATCGGCTACGTGCCCATAGCGACGAGACAGGAGATCCTACCATGAAATCCTTCGCCATCCTGCTTTCGGCATTCGCCATTCATCATTTGCTTCGCTTTGCTCACCCTGCGGGCAGCATCGGCTTCGCCTTGATGCTGGCTGTCTCGGCTTCGTCTCGGCTGTCATTTTCGGCTCCGCCGAATGTCTTGCTTATCCTCGCCGATGATCTCGGCTATGGCGACGTGCGTTGCTACAACGCCGACTCGAAGGTGGCGACGCCGAACATCGACAAGCTCGCTGGCGAGGGCATGCGCTTCACCGATGCGCACAGTCCGGCCACAGTTTGCACACCGTCGCGCTACAGCCTCATGACGGGGCAGATGGCTTTTCGCGTGCCGAATGGCGGCACGGTATTTCAGGGCACCGGCGGGCCGTCGTTGATCGCACCGGGAAAGCTCACGCTGCCGAGGATGTTGAGGAAACAGGGCTACGCCACCGCAGCGGTCGGCAAATGGCACATCGGGCTCACGTTTCGCGATCAGGCGGGCGAGGCGATCCACTCGGGCGAACGAGCCGCCGTGCAGCGCATCGATTACTCGCGCCGCATCAAGGGCGGACCGCTCGATCATGGTTTTGACCAGTTTTTCGGCACCGCGTGCTGCCCCACTACCGAGTGGCTTTACGCCTTCATCGACGGCGATCACATCCCCGTGCCGCCCACCGGTCCCATCGACAAATCGAAGCTCCCGAAGCATCCGTATGCCAACGATTGCCGCGCCGGATTCATCGCGCCCGACTTTCCGATGGAGGAGGTCGATCTCGTCTTCTTGAAGAAGAGCCGCGAGTTCATCCAGCAGCACGCACGCACCTCGCCGAAGCAGCCTTTCTTCCTCTACCATGCCACGCAGGCCGTGCATTTGCCTTCGTTCGCCGCGCCGGAGTTCCAAGGGAAATCGAAGGCCGGACCGCATGGCGACTTCATCGCCGAGTTTGATCACATCGTCGGCGAATTGATGCGCGAACTCGACCAGCACGGCCTCGCCGACAACACGCTCGTCATCCTCAGCAGCGACAACGGCCCCGAAGTCGCAAGCATCGTCCACATGCGTGCCGATCATGCTCACGACGGTGCCAAGCCCTGGCGCGGCATCAAACGTGATGCCTGGGAAGGCGGCCACCGCGTGCCCTTCATCGTGCGCTGGCCCGGAAAGGTCAAAGCAGGCACTACCAGCGATCAAACCCTCTGCCTCACCGACATTCTCGCCACCGTGGCAGCGATCACCGGCACCGAATTGCCACCCGATGCCGCCGAAGACAGCTTCAACCTGCTCCCCGCCCTCGAAGGCACCGCCACCGCGCCCATCCGGCCTTATCTCCTAACTCAAGCCTTTGCAGGGCAACGCACCCTTTCGATTCGTCGCGGGAATTGGAAATACATCGCCCACTGCGGCTCCGGCGGAAACAACTACGACAAAGGCGAGCTCAAGCCCTTCGCCCTGCCCGACACCGATCCCGAGGCCCCCGCCCAACTCTACAACCTCGCCTCCGATCCCGGTGAGACGACAAATCTTTACTCCAAAAAGCCGGAGATCGTGAAGGAACTTCAGGCGCTTCTCGAACAATCAAAAACCACTGGTCGCAGTCGTCCATGAAGAGCCTTGTCACCCTTTTTTGTGCACTCAGC
>CANHTV010000454.1 GCA_947463285.1 Verrucomicrobiaceae bacterium
CACATTCAGCTTCCCTCAACCCAAGGCCAAGGATGCGAAGGTCGTGAACGAAAGCTACACCGACATGAACCTCACCACCTTGAAGGAGCCCGCGGTGCAAGTTGGCCGCACCATGACTGCCAAGGAGGTGGCCATCGTCGCAGCGAAGAGTCCGTATCTTTGGCCATCCATCATCGGCGGCGCGGTTTTGGCCTTGGCATTGATCCTCTGGCTCGCACTACGCGGCAAAGGCAAAACCGAACGCCCGCTGCGTGCCCGCGATGTCTTCACGATGCCCAAGGAAGTCGATGGCTTCGCCGTCGTCGCATTGCTGCGGCGCTTGTGTTCGAGTCCGCTTGTGAAACTGAAGGACACCCAACAGAGCGAACTACAAACCGACCTCAAGCGCGTAGAAGCCGCCTGCTTCGGCTCCAGCGCAGGCGCTATGTCAGAAGCAGACCTGCGCGCCATCGCCTCGAAGTGGCTCCGCAGCGCTACGTAAAACAACATTTTCCCAAACACTTCATGTCCACTACCACCACCAATCCTCAGAGTCCACAGCAGTTCGTCGCCGGAGTCCGCGAGCGTGTCGCGAAGATCGTCGTCGGCCAGGATATCGTCGTCGAGCGCGTGATGATCGCCTTGCTCACGGGCGGGCATTTGTTGCTGCAAGGCCTTCCAGGTCTCGCGAAAACGCTTCTCGTCAACACCATCGCCAAGGCCATCAATCTCGACTTCAAGCGCATCCAGTTCACCATCGACATGCTGCCATCCGACATCATCGGATCGGAGATCATCGAGCAAAAAAGCGGCGAGTTCCGCATCCATCGCGGCCCGGCTTTCACCAACCTGCTGCTCGCCGATGAAATCAATCGCGCAGCACCGAAGGTCCAAGGTGCGATGCTCGAAGCCATGCAAGAGCGCAAGGTCACCATCGGCGGCCAGAACCTGAAGTTGCCTACGCCTTTCCTCGTCATCGCCACGCAGAACCCCGTTGAACAATCCGGCACCTTCGATCTCCCGGAGGCACAACTCGACCGCTTCATGCTGCTGCATCGCCTTGGTTATCCGACACGCGATGAAGAACAACTGATCCTACAACGCCAGCTCGGCATGGGTCTGCGAAAGGAGGATGGTGGTGCGGTTCCACGCTCCGCATTCGATATGATCGAAGACAATCCCGGTGCCTCGGTCGCCGATCTCGTCACCTCCATGGAAGCGGTGCAGGCCGTGCACGTCAGCGAAGTCTTCGTGAAGCATTGCGTCGAACTCGTGCGCCGCACGCGCGACAATCCGCTGCTCGACTTCGGTTGCAGCCCGCGCGCCGGACTCGCGCTCATCAACTCCGCACGCGCCCGCGCCATCATGCATGATCGCGATTACGTCACGCCCGAGGATCTCTTCGATCTCGCCGAAGACGTCATCCTCCACCGCATCCGCGTCAGCTATGAAGCGTCCGCGGCCGGTCACACGGGTAAACAAGTGCTCGAAGGCATCCTCGCTGGCTTGGGCTGATTCGCATTGTCATGAAAGGCCAATTCCAGCTCAATCCCGATCCCGTCGATGCGCGGCAGTTCGAGGTCACGGTCAAGCAACTGGCCAACAGCCTCAATTTCGGCCAGGAGGAGTCCGTCTTCCACGGTGGCGGGCTGGAGTATGCGCAGTCGCGGCTGGACGTGGCGGGCGATCCGGTGAAATTCATCGACTGGAAAGTCTCCGCGCGTGTCGGCAAGCTCTTCATCAAAGAGTATCAGGAGCCGAAGCAAATCCCGCTCTACCTGCTGCTCGATACCTCTGCGTCGATGTGCTTAAGCTCGCAAACGCTAAGCAAGTATGCCTGGGCCGTGCGCATCGCCACGGGCATCGCGCTCGCCGCGCAGACGAGCATGACACCTGTGGGCTTGCTCGGATGCGGTGTGCGCGAGTTGCATGTGCGGCCCACGCTCTCGCGGAATCTCGTCATGGAATGGTCGCACAAATTGCGCCTGCACGACTTCCTCGAAGAAACCTCTCTCGCCAAACGCACCCGCGAAGTCGCGCCTTCATTGAAGCGCCGCACGACGGTGATCGTGCTCAGTGATCTGCATGACCCCGATGCCTTCGCGGCGCTGCAAGTCATGTCGCAGGAGCATGATTGCCTCGTGCTGCATCTCCAAGATCCTGCCGAACTGAACATCAAAGGCGCAGGCATCTTCCGTGGCAGTGAAGCTGAGTCTGGTCGCAGCTTCGTCGGTCATGGACGCCGTGTCTTCATCAAGAGCGAGGAATGGAAAAGCGAACTCACACGCTTCGGCATCGACTACCTGCACTTGCGCACCGACCAGCCCATCCTTGGCAAGTTGCGTCACTTTTTAAACCGTCGCGGCTTCGGAGGTAGCTCGGGCCGATGAAACGCAAATACGCACTCTGGCTCGCCGCGTTCATCGCATGCGCTGTGGTCGTTTACATTGCCACGCGAAACAGCGACGACTCACTGCGCGTGCCTCTCGGTGTCGAGCAAGCCGCCATCGTCACCTACAGCGGGCCGTTGCTCGCGGTTGCGCCTTACAAGTGGGGTGTGGCGGTGAATGTGCGCATCGCGGAGATCACGGAGAAGCCTGATCGTCGAGTGTATGACCTGCGCTACATCGTCAATCGGGCAGGCACCTTTGATCTCAAGGACTACCTCGTCGCCGATGACGGCAGCGCGATGACAGGCCTGCCCGCGTTCAAGTTCGAGGGCGATCCCAAGCTCTCGAAGAACCTCGACACACGCATCCAGGAGACCGAAGAGATCCGCGTCGATGTCGGTGGCCGCTACTATGAGTGGATGGCCTTGTTCACGCTGCTGTGGATCGGTTGGTTGCTCCTGCTCATCTTTTGGAAGCGTCCGAAACCTCCCGCCGAGCCGGATGCCGGGCCACCACCACCCACACTCGCCGAGATGATGAAGACGTTTCTTGTTCAACTCGAAGCTGGCACGCTCAACGCCGACGCGAAGGCCAAAATGGAAATGGTCATGCTGCAATGCTGGCGCAACGAACTCGCCTTGGGCAATGAACCCATGGACAGCGCGCTCGCTCACATCGCTAGCAATGGCAAGACCAGCGAGGCTTTGAAGAAGCTGCAGCATTGGTTGCATCACCCGAGTTCATCCGTTCCCAGCGCTGACATTGCTGCTGTGATCAAGCCCTATACCCTGGAGGCTGCGTCATGATCTTCCAGCATCCCCAGCTCTTAGGCCTGCTCGCGCTGCCCGTCATCCTCGCCTTCTGGGAATGGACACGGCGCGGACAAACCATCGCCATGCCCTTCGATCATGGGCATCAGGTGCGCGGTCGCATCCTACAGTTCATGGTACTGTGCGCGAACTGCCTGCCCGCCGCACTGCTCGCGATGGCGATCATTTTTCTCGCTCATCCGATGACCCACACACCGCCGGAAGTGGAGCGGAAGCTGAACAACGTGCAGTTCGTGCTCGATACCTCCGGCAGCATGGCTGAAGACCACG
>CANHTV010000455.1 GCA_947463285.1 Verrucomicrobiaceae bacterium
CGAAGAGTTGTCGGCGCTCGAACATAAAATGACCGCAGCCGGTTTCTGGGACAGCCAGAATGCAGCCAAAAAGGTCATTGATCGCGCCAATGTGATCAAGAAACAGATCGAACCTCTCGGCGGCCTCGAAGCTCGTGTAGAGGATTTCCCTGTGCTGATCGAGCTCGCCAAAGAGCAGGGCGATGTGCAAAGCATCAAAGAAGTGCAAACCGAGTTTGATGCCCTGAATAAGGCCATCGCCGCCTATGAGCTCGATCTTCTGCTCAGTGGTCCGTTTGATCGCGGTAGTGCCTTCATGACCATCCACTCAGGAGCCGGTGGCACAGAGGCCTGCGACTGGGCAGACATGCTCATGCGCATGTATGTGCGCTGGTGTGAACGCCATGGCTGCAAGGTCCAGATCATCGACCACCAGGAAGGTGACGATGTGGGCACCCGCTCGGCCACCCTGGAAATTCAGGGCGAAAACGCTTTCGGTTTCCTCAAAAGTGAGCGCGGTGTGCATCGTCTGGTGCGCATTTCCCCCTTTGATGCGGCGAAGAAGCGTCACACCTCCTTTGCCTCCATCGACGTCACCCCGGACAATGAAGAGGACATCAACATCGACATTCGTGATGAAGATCTGAAGGTGGACACCTACCGTGCAGGCGGCAAAGGCGGTCAGAATGTGAACAAGGTGGAAACCGCTGTTCGCATCACCCACGTCCCCAGCGGCGTCATCGTGGCCTGTCAGGTGGAGCGATCCCAGCCCAAAAACCGCGCCAAAGCCATGGCGATGTTGAAGGCCAAGCTCTACCAGATCGAAGAAGACAAGCGTTCTGCCGAAGTCGCCCGTCAATACGGTGAAAAAACCGACATCGGCTGGGGCAGCCAGATTCGCAGTTATGTCTTCCAGCCTTACCAGATGGTCAAAGATCTGCGCACCGGTGAAAAGACCAGTGACATCTCCGGTGTCATGGACGGCGATCTCGATGCCTTCATTGAGGCCAAACTTCGTGGCAAAAAGGCCGGTGACGCGGACCTTTCCGATGATGATGAGTAGCGAAAAACGGCGCTTGCAATCTTACCGAGCCCTCCCATAATCAAAACCCCTCGCGAGCTTCTGTTGAAAAATCGCCGTCGGTCTCCAGGTCTGTTTTTCTCTTCGGGAAAATGGACGGCTCGTCTGGAGGTAACCCGGACACCCTACTAAATAACCATGTCAGTACGCCTAGCACGATTCGAAATGCCGAATCGCCTCGTCCGCAACGAGGCCACAGCCACCGATACCTACGCCCAATTCACGGCCGAGCCTTTTGATAAAGGTTACGGTCACACGATTGGCAACTCCCTCCGCCGCGTCCTCCTCTCCTCTCTGGAAGGTGCCGCTATCACTTCCGTGAAGATTCGTGGTGCTGAGCACGAGTTCTCCACCCTGGCTGGCGTCCATGAAGACGTGGTCCAAATCGTTTTGAACCTGAAGAAGGTTCGTTTCCAACACCACAGCGAGTCCAAGGAAGCCCGTCTGCTCTCCATCTCCGTGGATAAAGAAGGCGTCGTCACCGCTGGTGACATCAAGGACGACAATCACTACGAAGTCATCAACAAAGACCTCGTCATCTGCACCCTGGACCGCAAAACCAAGTTCGAGTGCGAATTTGAAGTGCGCGTCGGCCGCGGTTTCTCCACCTGGGAAGAAAACAAGCGCCCTGATACACCGATTGGCGTCATTCCGATCGACTCCATCTACAGCCCTGTCACCCGTGTGAAATATGCTGTGGAAAATACCCGCGTCGGTCAGAACACTGACTATGACAAACTGGTGCTCGACATTTGGACCGATGGCCGTGTGAATCCTAGCGATGCCCTGCTGCAATCAGCCGCCATCCTTCGTCACCACCTCGACGTGTTCGTCAATTATGACGACAAGGCCATTGAGTTTGAAGCTGCTCCTGAAGCCCAGAGCGAGGAAAACAGCGAGCTGCGCAAGCTCCTGAACATGAGCGTCAACGAGATCGAACTCTCCGTCCGCGCTGCCAACTGCCTCAACAACGCCAACATCACCTCTGTCGGCCAGCTGGCCATGAAGACCGAGGCCGAGATGCTGCGTTACCGCAACTTCGGCAAGAAGTCCCTGACCGAGATCAAGGAAAAGCTCTCCGAGCTTGGCCTCTCCCTCGGTATGAAATTCGACTCCGCATTGCTTGAAGCCAACCCAGGTGGAGTTTCCCTCCTGGCACGTGGCGGCAGCATCATGGACGACGATGATGAAGATGCCGATTCAGCCGGCTTCGCCAGCCTGATCGACAGCCACCTTCCCGATGGTGACGACGACGAATAATCCCTGACAGATTCACGACCCCCTCAAGATAAGAAAGACAAGCTATGAACCACGGAAGAAAAGTTCCAAAACTCCAGCGCGACGCTGCCCACCGCAAAGCTCTGCTGGCTAACCTCGTTTGCTCACTCGTCGAGCATCGCCGCATCCGCACCACCCTGGCCAAGGCCAAGGCACTGCGTCCAGTGGCTGAAAAACTCGTGACCCTCGGCAAGCGTGGTGACCTCCACGCACGCCGCACGGCTGTCGCTGAGCTTCGCCACAAAGAAGTTGTCAAAAAGCTCTTTGAAGAAATCGCCGTTGCTTCCAAGGATCGCAAAGGTGGTTACACACGCATCACCAAGCTCGGCCAGCGCCGCAGTGACTCCGCCCCGATGGCCTACATCGAGTGGGTTGACGCCTACGTTCCAGCTGCAACTAAGGCTGCTGAAGCCGAAGTCGTCGTTGAAACCGTCGAAGCTCCTGCTGAAGCCGCTCCTAAAAAGAAGCGTGCAACCAAGAAGGCTGCTGAAGCTGCTGCCGAGTAATCCTCGAAGCTGATTCTTCAAACAATCCCGAGCGCGGATGTCGAAAGGCATCCGCGCTTTTTGTTGGGTAGCACTTCTAGTTGGATGAATCGTCTCTGCCAAGCGGGCGTGCAGCTTGCGCAGCCGTCTTGGTCAATGAATCACCGAGTTCCAGACGCAGAGGTTGTGCCAGTTTGGTGAGTCGCTCCACGATCTCAGGATGGGCAGCGCTCACATCCTTGGTTTCTCCGCTGTCTTCACGCAGATTGTAGAGCGCCAGGCTTTGCTCAGCCACACGGTAACCGTGTCGAGTGGCGATGCCCTGGATGCCGCTTTGCGTGATAGCTGCGGGCTTCATGTTTTCCCAGTTTGAGGGTTTGCCATCGCGCCCAGGCTCAGCGTGCGGTGTGATGTAGGGATGTGGGAAATGCAGCTTCCACTCGCCACTGCGGATGGCCTGTAATTCGGAGCCAGCGTAATAGACGAAGGCTTCATGAGGAGATTTCGCCCCAGGTTTACTGAAGATCAGATCAGTCACTTCCTTGCCGTCGATCTTCACGCTTGGAGCAGGAGCATTCAGCCATGATTGAAAGGTTGGCATCAGGTCCATGGACGTCAGAACTTCATCACAAACAGCTC
>CANHTV010000456.1 GCA_947463285.1 Verrucomicrobiaceae bacterium
CATCTCAGGCCTCGACTACAAGGAAATCAGCGAGGTCATGAAAACCAGCATCGGCAACGTCGGCTACCTTATTCATCACGGTGTGCAGACACTTCGCACCAAGTGGCAGGAGCATGAAGATGCTGCAAATCGCCAAGCCCCGATCACACACCAGCTCTCCCCTTTATGAAACCTGAAAACATCACCGCCTGGGCGCTGAATGAACTCAGCACCGAAGAGAAAAACAGGCTCGCCAGGGAACTGGAAACAGATCCTGAAAATCAGGTGACGGCAGCCGCCACCCAGAAGTTTTGCACGCTCCTGACTCGTGAACTGCGTGACGAATCACTGGCCCTCACGCCCGAGCAACGAGCCCGCTTGATCCAGCCTCAGGCGAGTTCGGTGCTTTCCAGCCGCAGCTGCTTTCAACCCAAGCCCCTGCGCTGGTGGCAGCGCCCAGCCATCCCCATGGCGGCTGCGGCCGCGCTCATTATCCTTGGAACGATGACGGCCTTTTATGTCAATGACGCTCAAGAGACACCAGTGCAGGTCGCACAAGTCGCACCTGAACACATTAGAGTTCAGCAGCAGAAGCGCGTTGCCGTTAATCCAAGCAAGGCAGTGGCTGCTGCACCTGCAACGGGTCTCAAGAGGCCAATGGCTAGCAGCCAAGTCGCCAGCCTGAATGCGGCGGATGCTCCAGCAGACCTGCTAAAAGGAGTGGCCTCTCCCATGGCCCTGCCTGGCTCTCCCCCGCCGCTGTATTCACCCGTGGCGGTAGGTGCTGTGAATCCCTCGGTGGCGCATGTGCAATCACGCCAAAGGAGGATTTTATCTGAAACGGAATCGTCTGAGAGCTACGGGAAGATTGTCGAAAACACCCTCACCAGTGTTGCTCGTGAGCCTTTATCCACTTTCTCCATCGACGTAGATACGGCCTCGTACGCGAATGTGCGCCGGTTCTTGAATCTGAATGCCAAGCCGCCGCGTGATGCGGTGCGCATCGAGGAACTGCTGAATTATTTCCCCAGCAGTGATCCCGCGCCGACGGCAAAAGACAAGCAGCCCTTTGCGGTCAAGGCTGAAATGGCTGCCTGCCCCTGGCAGCCACAGCACAAGCTCGTTCGTCTGCATCTGAAAGGCCGCGAAGTGCCAACGGGTGATAAACCTAGCAACCTGGTCTTCCTGGTCGATGTCTCTGGCTCCATGCAGGGGCCGGAGAAGCTGGAGCTCGTTCAGCGCAGTCTGCGACTTCTGACCGAGCGTTTGGGTGAAAATGACCGTGTCTCGCTCGTGACCTATGCCGGCGGCACGGAGGTGGTTTTACCGCCGACGAACGGGCTTCAAAAAGCCTCCATCATCGCAGCGATCGATCGGCTCCAGCCCGGTGGCAGTACCGCTGGCAGTGCGGGCATTAAGCTCGCCTATGAGCAGGCAGTCAGCGGCTTTATCCAAGGTGGGGTGAATCGTGTGCTACTCTGCACGGATGGCGATTTTAATGTCGGCATCAGCGCCCCCCAAGAACTGGAAAAATTCATTGCTGAAAAAGCCCGCACAGGCGTCTTTCTCAGCGTTCTCGGCTTTGGCACGGGTAATCTGAAGGACCACACCATGGAAACCCTGGCCGATAAAGGCAATGGCAACTACGCCTACATCGACAGCCTCAGCGAAGCGCGCAAAGTCCTCGTCGAACAGATGCAGGGCACGCTCGTCACCATCGCCAAAGATGTGAAGATTCAGGTCGAGTTTAACCCGGCGGTGGTTCGTGAATATCGCCTGATCGGCTATGAGAACCGGCTGCTGGCTAAAGAAGATTTTAATGATGACACCAAGGATAGTGGTGAGATCGGAGCCGGGCATAGTGTCACCGCGCTTTATGAGTTGGTCCCCGCGAATCTGCAGCCTGGGCAGGTGCCGATACCCGTCGTTGATCCTTTGAAATACCAGCCTCAGGTTCTGGCCTCGCCACCCGCAGTGTCCACTAAACCCGAGGCTGCCACGGAGGTGCTCACTGTCAAGCTACGCTACAAAGAGCCTGAAGGCACGACCAGTAAGCTGATCGAAGTCGCTCTCAACGATGATGCTCGCTCCATCGGACAAGCCAGTGCTGAGTTTAAATTCAGCGCTGCGGTGGCTGGTTTTGGCATGCTTCTGCGCGAGTCCACCCAGGCGGCGGGACTCACCTGGGAGCGTGTCCGCCAGCTTGCCCGTGAAGGCAAAGGCTCCGACCTACTGGGCTACCGTGGCGAATTCCTCCAGCTCATCGAAAAAGCAGCCGGTGGCAAACCTTGACCAGTTCGGGTTGGTGAATCCCGTCTCGGGAAATGTCTGATGTGGAATTTGCGTTGATGTCTGTCTGTCATCAGCCACTCTCAGCCCGCCATGTTACGCTCACTTCTCAGTCTCGCCTTTATCCTCGCCGTCAGTCTGCATGCTCAGACACCACCAGCCGGGCATGATCACAGCGCCGAAATGCCAGGGCTCAAAAAAGAACTCTTTGCTGGAATCACCGCTGATGATCTCCTAAAGCCTGGCGCGACCGCCAACAGCGTCAAAGTCGTCATGGTCGCCGCCTTCAATGCGGCCAATTACGGCATGAACTTCAACGGATATTCCCATGGCAAGGCCGTGCTTACCGTGCCGGTCGGTTGGAAAATCGATGTGACTTTCATCAATCCCAGCCCGATCCCGCACAGCGCGATTGTTTGTGAAAAAGCTGAGACGAAGAAGCTACAAATCCCCGAGCCCTACTTTGAAGGTGGAGCGACTCCAAAGCACATCATGGGACAAACCGTGGGCAAGGCGGATTTTAGCTTCACGGCTGATGAAGCCGGTGAGTTTGCTCTCGCCTGTGGGTTCCCATCACATGCCGTGGCGGGTCACTGGGTGGCTCTGAACATCAGTGCTGAGGCCAAAGTGCCCACAATCCAGTTCGGCGATCAGCCAGCGAAAGAGGTGAAGTAAAAGTCACCCATGCTGCAAATCTCCCAGCTTACTCTTCCCGTCGATCACGCCGAAGCAGACCTGCGCTCGGCTCTGGTGAAACGCCTCGGCATCGCTGATTCAGCCTTGCTGAATTTCACGCTGAAGCAGCGGGCCATTGATGCCCGGCGTCAGCATGTGACGTTCAGTTACACCCTGCTCGCGGAGGTGGCTGATGAAGCACGTGTGCTCAAGGCGCTCAAGGCGGATACCCAAATCATCCCGGCTCCTGATGAAACTTATGTCGCTGTGACGCCATCCGGGCATGTCCATGCTGGAGAGCGGCCTGTGGTCGTCGGCACCGGGCCCTGTGGTTTATTTGCCGGACTCCTGCTGGCCCGCGCAGGGCGCAAACCGATCCTGCTGGAGCGTGGTAAGGCGGCTGGAGATCGCGCTCGTGATGTGACTGGCTTCTGGCGTCGTGGCTGGGACTTTAATCCTGAATCTAACGTCCAGTTTGGCGAAGGTGGCGCGGGCACTTTCTCC
>CANHTV010000457.1 GCA_947463285.1 Verrucomicrobiaceae bacterium
AGACCATGGAACATTTTGCACACACGCTGTTGGAGCATCAGATCATTCCCGTGGTCATGTCACCCTTCGTTTTCGGTGGCCAACGATCCAACCGCCTAGCCCGTGACTGCACCCGGCAACTCGGTCAAATCATGGCTTCCCTGCCGGGAGCTGTTTTTGTGGATGCCTATGCAGCCTTGGACCAGCATCCGCACCACGAGATGTTGCTGGCCGACGGAACCCACCTCTCTCTG
Source organism: Verrucomicrobiaceae bacterium (assembly GCA_947463285.1). Lineage (GTDB taxonomy): Bacteria > Verrucomicrobiota > Verrucomicrobiia > Verrucomicrobiales > Verrucomicrobiaceae > Prosthecobacter. The sequence goes on from CANHTV010000457.1 coordinate 234, forward strand.
GCCGGCCATCAGGTCGTGGCCGACACCCTATTTCCGTCGCTGAAAAAACTCCTGTTGGAATCAGCCAAATAGGCCGAAAACCAAAAACGAAACAACGTCATGACAGGGTTACATTCCTGCGAGCATGAGATACTTGGAGCTAGCTTGGCCAAGACAACCGGGACATTCAGTGGCTACTTCAACCATAGCAGCGGCGGTAAAGCGGCCTACAATGGAACGATCCTGCAAAAGGGTGCCAACTCCGTTGGTTATGGCCACTTCCTGCTAACACCGGCCACGGCGGGCAGCGCAGGCGCGGCATACTTGCTGCCAAAATGATCCAACATGTCGTTGGCTGTTCTTTTTGAGACGAATAAAGGCCAGTGACAGGGCATGCATTATACCTTGTCACTGAGTCATCGATGATCAGCAGCCTACCCACACCATAGACCACGAGTCACTAAGTTGACCATAACGGTGACCGCCCACCGCAGATCTTATAGTGACCGCGAAACTTTTCGACCTACTCCTTTGGAGCTTGGCGTGGGAAATGCGGGACGCTGTAGTAGAAATTCAGACAAAAAGGCCTCGTCTCAGTCAGCCTTCGTCGATAAACTTCAGGCCAAGCGCAGGCGGCATTCAGACGATCTGCATAGTCCGGCACGCCCTTTGTCAAACGTCATGTGCACCACGCCGGCCTGATGCAAATACACGCCCGTAAGCAGGGACGCCCACCACCGGCAGCAATCGCGCCCAGGTGAGGCGTGGGGATCTCACGGCCATAGCAGCCGAGGTCTGAGAAGCCCATGTCATCCACGAGGATGACAACGATGTTCGCCCCCCCTCAGCGTGGAGGCACGGCGCTGGTGATTTCTCTCTCCGGCTTGAAGGCGGAGGATGATGGTGTGCAACGTGACTGGGCTTGGGCATTGGCGATGCCGCTCCTGCTCGGCCTAGTGCTGTGGGATGGCTGGTTTTCCCGTCTGGATGCTGTGGTGCTGATCAGCCTCTTCATCCTCTGGCTGTTTGTCGTGATCCGCCACGCGCGCCGACATGCAGCGCGGAATCTGGAGGAGATCGTCGAGGCCGGCCTTGTCTCCCCCAGGAAAACACTGCTCATGGTGCTGGGCGGCCTGGCACTGCTCGTCGCAGCAGCGCAGCTCGTCGTGGAAGGTGGTAAAGGCGTGGCCCTGGCTCTTGGCTGGCCCCTTTCATTGTCGGTGCCGTCGTCGTGACGATGGCAAAAGGCGCGCTGGAGCTGGCGACGACCATCATCTCACGTCTGCACGGGCAGCAAGATGTCGGTCTGGGAAACATCCTGGGCAGCAATGTCTTCAACACGCTCTTCATCGAAGCCCTTGCCGCACTGATCCAGCCCTACCCGGTCAAGGTACCTGATCTCATGCCAAGCCTGGTCTTTGGTATCGTCACCACGCTCATGATCCTGCCGGGAAAAGGTGGCAGGCTGGAACGGTGGCGCGGCTTTGTGCTGCTGGCCCTCTATGCTGCCTACCTTACGCTGACGCTGCAAAGAGGTGGCAGTGGGCATTGACCGAGCTGAGATGTTAAGGTGCTCGCGTGATGAAGGGCTCAGCCCCAAAAAGACGACTTATCAACTAAGCACTTCTTAAGGCGTATGAGAAATACAGGCAGAGCGCGCCAAATCCCCTACCCTGTTGCAAGCGAATCATCTCCCCACTTATGCCAACTCATCCAGAAATTCTCGCCACCACACTCTTTGCACTGGCTGTGCTGCACACCTTTTCAGTGAAGTACTTTGCGCGCTTGGCGCATCGGCATCCCCAGGGCAGTGTGCAGGAAAATTTACTGCATTTCTTGGCGGAGACGGAGGTCGTCTTTGGCCTTTGGGCGGCGGCAATGTTTGCCGGTATCGCTACACTGGAGGGCAGTGTGCAGGAGGCTGTGCATTACATCGAGAGCCTGAATTTCACCGAGGCTAAATTTGTCCTCGTCGTCATGGTGGTGGCGGCCACGAGGCCTGTGGTGCGGCTGGCGGAGGCGCTGATCAGTGGGCTGGCACGTCTGCTGCCGCTGCATGAAGGCACGGCCTTTTACATCTCTGCGCTGACGTTTGGCACACTGCTTGGCAGTTTCATCACGGAGCCTGCGGCGATGACGCTGCTGGCCATTCTTTTAAAGCGCCGATATTTCGACCGCGGCATGAGCGCCCGCTTTGCCTACGCCACGCTGGGGCTGCTGTTTGTGAACGTCTCCATCGGCGGCACGCTTACCCACTTTGCCGCGCCGCCAGTGCTCATGGTCGCCGCGAAGTGGCAGTGGGATACGGCCTACATGTTCACCCATTTTGGCTGGCGGGCGGCAGCGAGCTGTCTGGTCTCCACCACTGCGGTGGCCTGGGTCTTCCGCGCTGAGCTGCGTGGCATCGTGGCCCCTCAGCACAGCGCTGGGCACATCCCGGCGTGGCTGACGCTGCTGCATGTGTTTTTCCTCGCTGCCGTGGTGGCCTTTGCGCATCACCCGGATGTTTTCTTTGGCGTCTTCATGCTTTTCCTCGGCATCGTCACCGCCACACGCGAGTATCAGGATGGATTGAAACTGCGTGAAGGTCTGCTGGTGGGGTTTTTCCTCTCCGGGCTCGTCACGCTGGGCTCACTCCAGGCCTGGTGGCTGAAGCCGCTGCTCGGTCAGCTGGACGGTGCCACGCTCTACTTCGGAGCTACGGCCCTCACTGCGCTGACGGACAATGCCGCGCTCACATACCTCGGCACACTGGTGGAAGGCCTCAGCGAGCAACTGAAGTACGCCCTCGTGGCCGGGGCGGTCACCGGAGGTGGCCTCACCATCATCGCCAATGCACCAAACCCTGCCGGTGTCGGCCTTCTGCAAAACGCCAAAGCCTTCGGCCCTGAAGGCATCAGCCCGCTCGGTCTCTTCCTCGGTGCCCTGCCGCCGACTGCGGTAGCCGTGGTGTTTTTCTGGGTGCTCGGGTAAGTGGTAGCCGGCGTAGGCTTCCCTCTTGAGGGACTAGAACGAGCAAGCTTTTAGGTCTTGCGTGTGGCTTTGAATGCACCGTGCTCTGGCAAGCCCGCCAAGGTGGGGTGATGATAAATATGCTAAGAGAGCATTTTGTTTTGAGTTTGCGGCCTCTCCTGTGGTTAATGAGTGATTTATGAAGCCTGTCTTTGAAAAAGTGCCGCGCCGTGATTGGGAATCCTTTCACTGCGAGACGGTGCATGGCCC
>CANHTV010000458.1 GCA_947463285.1 Verrucomicrobiaceae bacterium
AAGCAAATCGTCCGCCAGTTCACCGACCACGCCCGCTTCACCAGCATCAACAAAGTGCAGCTCCTCGATGTCATTGGTGATCCCGCGAAGGATGAGGTTTGGAGGTGAGAACAGTGTGGTGCAGTCCTCTGGATTGCCCTATTCAGATGAGTCCAGAGGACTCAACCACATTTCCCCATGCGCCGCTTCATCGTCCTGCTCTGCATCGCCATCTGCCTCATCGGATTGTGGCTCATGCGGACGGCCTTTCAGCCGAAAGAGCCGGTTTCCGCATCCAAAGTCGTGACAGTGCCCCAAACAAGCCTATCGGCGCCAACTCGTACCAAGGTCGGAAAACCTCCCGCAGCTCGAAAACCTCTCCAAATCACCTCCAAGGGAAAAATCCGCCTCAAGCCCGGTGAATCGGCCGTGTTGGGCTATTGGGAGATCGCTCCCGGCATGAATGGCATGGCCATCGTGACGCCGGAGACCACTCCTGAGGGGCATGTGAAGATGACGTCCAAACTGCTGCGCTTGTCCGATGACGCCGTGTCGGACGCGGATGCGCAGGACCTGTTTCCCGACATCTTCGATTTCGAGATCTACGGCGCCATCGACCCCGACCGGTTGCGTGGGCTGCAAAGCGCCCTTCAAAGCACTCGCGGTGTGGACATGCTCTCCATGCCAGGCTTGGTAAGCCACCCCGGGCAACGCGCCATGATCTCCATCGGCAACTCGAACGAGTCCACGCTGTCGCTGAGATTGCAGGCTGATCCTGTCGCGGATGACGGCGGTTATGATCTCAGTCTCGAGTTTCAGCGTCAGGAGCCATAAATTGGCTTCGGCTTCAGCCGAATCTTCCCTGAATGCGGCTAAAGCCGCAGCCACTTTCCTTGCCGCATTTCACACACACTTTGTCGCCCTCGTTGATCCGTTTTTGCTTATCCATTTACCCGCCATGCTCAGACACCTCCTCCTCGCCCTTCTCGCCCTCGCATCGGTTCAAGCCGAAGAGCCTGTTTTACCACCTGAGGCAAAGCCGTTGCTGCCTGATGTCGCATTCAAACCCACGCAGCCGAAGCCGGAAGAGGGCAGCATCACACAGACGGAGACTGGATTCCGGCTGGAGTCTCTGGGGAAGCTGGAGAAGAGCTACAATCTCGCGGTGAGCCGCGCCTTCACTCAGGCTGTGGCGAAGGATCAGGTATGCCTGGCGGTCATCAAGGCGCGCACGGTGCAGACGGACAAGGCTGATGGCAAAGGCCGCATCACGGTGGCCATGCAAAACACAAAAGACTACAAGAGCACACCGCTGTGGAAAAACTGGGTGGTGGGCAAGGATTGGGACACCACCTTCTTCAGCTTCACCGCCGCGCACGGCGTGCCGGATGGTGCGGGTATCGCCAAGATCAATGTGGGCGAGACGAAGCAGGTTATCGAGATCGCCGACTTCCAGATTTATGCCTTTCCAGTCGGCTTCGACATCTTCAAAGCCCCGCAGATGAAAAAGACTTACGAGGGCCGCGAACTCGATGCGCCATGGCGTGCCGCAGCGGAGGAACGCATCGCCAAACATCGCCAAGGTCAGCTCACGGTGCGTGTCGTCGATGCTGATGGGAAACCCATCGAAGGCGCGAAGGTGAAGCTTGCCATGAAGCGCCATTTGTTCGGCTTTGGCAGCGCGGTGGATGTCCAGATGCTCTCCGGGCTTGGCAGCAAGTTGACGCAGGCGGACCAAACCAAGTATGTGAACACGGTGGACGAGCTTTTTAGCCGCATCGTGCCTGAAAATGGCCTGCGCGTCGGCAACATCGACGCCGAGCCAAATCCCGAGAAGCCTTGGGAAGCGGCAAGTCGTCGCCGCAATGGCGTCGCGGTGCAGTGGACGCTGCAATGGGCACAGGATCGCAAGATGACCTCGCGCGGTCATTACCTCGCGTGGTGTTATTTAGAGCCGTGGGCCACCGAGGAGGTCAAAAAAGGCGGGCCAGCCGGTTTGCTCGCTCGTTACGACCGGCACTTCAAACACGTGCTGCCCTTCTGCGCCCCGTATGTCGATGAATGGGACGCGCTGAATCACCCAGTGCCGTTTGTCGAGGCGGATGCGCTCTACAACGTCGTCGGCCCAGATGTGTATCCCGAGCTTTACGCGAAGATCCGGCCGCAGACCGACAAGCTGCTCTTTGTGAATGAGGACACCTTCAATCCCGATCGCACCGCGGGCTTTGAGAAGCATGTGAAGCACATGATTGCCAAAGGCCAGACGCCCGACGGTTGCGGCTTCCAGAGCCATTTCAGCGACTACGCCATCCCCGACATCACGCACGAGTGGGACAACTGGCAGACTTTTGGCAAGCTGGTGAAGCATCTCACCGTCACCGAATACGATCTGCAAACGCTCGACGACCAGCTCCACGCCGATCACCTGCGCGACATGCTCACGATGGCCTTCAGCCATCCGCAGATGACCGGCTTCGTCATCTGGGGCTTCTGGGAAACCCGCCACTGGAAGCCCACCGCCGCCATGTTCAAAGCCGACTGGACCGAGCGGCCGGCGGTGAAGGTGTGGCGTGACCTCGTCAAAACGAAGTGGTGGACCAACGCTGACCTCTCCACCGATGCCGAAGGCAAAGCCCCGCTCAGCGCCTACTACGGCTGGTTTGACATCACCATCGAGCACGCCGGCAAAACCAAGACCTTCGAGGTCAAGCACGCCACGAACGGCGGGAGGCCGACGCTAAAGCTGGAGTAAAAGCGGCTGCGGCTAAAGCCGCTGAGATGTTTACTTTGTCGTGTCTCCTTGGTGCCATTTGCCGGGCACGAGGGTTTGTCTTGGCAGGGCAGGCAAACCGAAGCGCCGGTGCTCGACGGCGGCGATGAGCGTGTCGATGGCTGTCGAGGCAATCATCGCCGCGTTCACGTCGATACCGCTCGCATGATGCTGTGTGCCGCCGTCCGGGCGCACCGCGACGTAAGCGAGGCCGATGTCTTTGGGGGTGTTGTATCCGATGCTTTTCAGAAGGTCGGTCATGCCGCGCCAGCGAGAGACAATGCAGTCCACGTTGTGCTTCTTGATCCATTTGGCGATCTTCGCCGCACCACCAGAGTCGAGATTATTCACCAGACAAGGCTCGAAGACCGGGTGCGTCGGGTTTTGCCAAGCGAAACGGGTGCGGCCAGCCGTGAGCTCAAAGAGAGCTCCGCTTTCCAGTTGATGCGTCGTTGCCACCCCGATGCGGCGATAGCCGCGAGCAGCCAATGACTCATAGAGATGCTGGATGTTTTGGCGGTCATCGGCATCGACCACATCGACGATGCGGCGCTTGGGCTCGGCTCCATGATGGATGAAGGCAAACTTTTTCCAGTCCCACTTCCAGTCATCATAGTCCACCTCCCAGAAGATACTGGCCCAGACGCCGTGGATGCTTCGTGCACGGAAGATGCGGGC
>CANHTV010000459.1 GCA_947463285.1 Verrucomicrobiaceae bacterium
TCGTCGCCGCCGCTCCAGGAGCCCCCGCGCATGTCATGATCAATGATGCCGAAGCGGAGCATCTACCAGGCTGCAATCTCGCGATCCGCAAATCGGCTTTGATGGCCATCGGTGGCTTCCGTGCCCATTACCAGGTGGCAGGAGATGACGTCGATATTTGCTGGCGACTGCGTGAACGTGGCGGGCGGCTGCGCTTCCTGCCTGGTGCCATGGTCTGGCATCATCGTCGGCGCACTTTGGGCGCTTATTTGCGGCAGCAGCGTGGTTATGGAGCCGCCGAAGCTTTGCTGATGAAGGACCACCCACAGCACTTTGGACCTCTTGGTGGCGCACGCTGGAGCGGGGCGATCTATGGCGATGTCTACCCCGTGCAGGATCTCACAGAAGGCCGTATTTTCTATGGTCCACACGGTCACGGGCTGTTTCAGGGCATCTATCAGAGCGGCACACGCGGCTGGCTGGACTGGCTCAACGGCACGCTCTGGGTGGCTATGGTGGCCGTGGCTGTGCTTCTCGGCTGGCACACACTCGCGTTTGCGCTTTTCAGCCTCAGCCTACTCGCAGCTTTGGACCACCACCGTCGTCTGCCGTATGCACCACATCCCTTGTCTTGGAATGAACACCTCAAACTCATCGCACTCTGCTGGGTGCAGCCGATCATCAGGGAAGGCGCTAGGCTAAAAGGGATGATCAGCCTCGGCGCACGTCCGGGCTGGCAGCCCAAAATGCGGCAGTTTTTCGCCACATCACATCGCCGCCCCTGGCAGCTCGACCTGGGTGAATGGGCTTTCGAAAGCAGCGCCAGCTTTGATCGTGAGGTATTACTTAATGACTTCCGCGAGCAGTATCCAGGCCCAGTGCAGGAGGCTGACGGCTGGCAGCGACTGGATCTCATCCTGCCTTCCCGTATCGGCCTGACGACTGCCCTGCTGACCGTCACTGAATATCACAGTCAGGGCCGCCGAGTGACGCGGGTGCGGGCCCTGCTGCAACTGCGTCTTTTCATGCTGCTGCTCGGAGCCGTGATGCTGTGGCTGCATCTGCTGGCTGGTAGCCTCGTGATCCTCAGCCTGCTGCTCTACCTGCGCACTCTAACGCAGCTTCGGCTCACTCGCTGTGCCCTGGGTCATGAGGGTGTGACCAAACTTCAGCGCTGATTTCTTGCGCTTTGGGCTCAGACGTTGCACGTCTCAAGGTGAAAGTCCCCCATATCATCATCGCCCAAATCATCCGTACCCTGCACGACATCTTCGTGGAAAGGCGCTATTCCGACAAGGCGGTGGAGTTTGCCTTCAAGCGCCATCCGAAATGGGGCAGCCGCGATCGCCGCCTCTTCGCTGAGTCCGTCTATGAGTGCGTGCGTCACTGGCGCTGGTATTGGCACCTCGCCGGGCTGCCGGACGTGGAGCACACAGAGCGCGAATGCATCCATGAAGACCAGCTCTGGCTCGTCTGGGCAGCGCAGTGGGTCACCAGCGGCAAAGAGCTGCCGGTTTTTGATGAACTCTCCGGCGTCCGTATCGCGGACATCCGGGCTCGGGAAAAAATGGATGTCCCAGACGTCATCCGACTCTCCCTGCCAGACTGGCTGGACGCGCGTTGCTCCCGTGAGCTCGGAGCCGCCTGGCCTGCGATCCGTGAGACACTGAATCAGCCTGCCGAAGTCTATCTACGCACCAACACCCTGAAGACGGACCGACGCTCACTCAAGGAGCGTCTCGGTCAGGACGGCTTCATCACTGAGGCACTGAAGCCCATCCCCACCGCGCTCGTCATGCAGCAACGCTACAATGTCTTTGGCATGGCCGCTTTTAAAGAAGGCCTCTTTGAGGTGCAGGATGCCTCATCCCAGCGCGTCGCCCCGTTTCTCCAGCCCGAGCCCGGCATGAAAGTCATCGATGCCTGCGCCGGTGGCGGCGGCAAGACGCTGCACATCGGTGCCCTCATGCAAAACAAAGGCCGCATCCTCGCCCTGGACGTGCATGATTGGAAGCTAAAGGAACTGCGCAAACGCTGCGGCCGCGCCGGGGTGGATGTCGCCGAGACGCGCCTCATCGAAGGCAGCAAGTCCATCAAGCGCCTGGCGGGTTATGCAGATCGTGTCTTGCTCGATGTCCCCTGCTCTGGCCTCGGCGTCTTGCGCAGAAACCCAGACGCCAAATGGAAGCTCAGCGAGGTGGAGATCGACCGCCTCATCATCGAGCAACAGGACATCCTCACCCGCTACAGCAGCATGGTAAAGCCCGGCGGCAAGCTCGTCTATGCCACCTGCTCCATTCTACCGAGTGAAAACGAATTCCAGGTGCAGAAATTCCTCGCCGCTCACGCTGAGGAATGGACCCTGGAGGAGGAAATGAAAATCAACCCTGCCGAAAGCGGTCATGACGGCTTTTACGGAGCCCGCCTCGTGCGCAAAGCCGCCGCAATCTCCGCTGCCAGCACCGAAACCGTGGCTCATGCCCAGCCAACTGCCGAAGCCGTCGCTGAAACACCCTCAGAGCCAGCTACCGAGTAAATGCCCGCCAAGTCACGCCTTCTGCTCCTCACCATCCTGCTGGACACAGCCACCAGCTTGACCGCGCAGGCCCAGATCACCGTGCCGCCTCCTCACCGAGAACTACGCGGCTCTTGGATCGCCACAGTTCATAATATTAACTGGCCCTCGCGTCCAGGCCTGCCCGTGCCGCAGCAGCAGGCTGAGCTGAAGCGCCTCATCCAGAGCGCGCATGATCACGGCCTGAACTGCCTCATTTTCCAGGTCCGCCCGGCCAGTGACGCACTCTACGAGTCCCAGATCGAGCCCTGGTCCGCCTACATCAGCGGGCTGATGAGTCTGGCCCCATCACCCAAATGGGACCCGCTCTCCTTCGCGATCGAGGAAGCTCACAAGCACGGCATCGAACTCCACGCCTGGTTTAATCCCTACCGCGCCCTAGCCGGAGATCGCTTCCCGCCGAGTGCCAATCACATCCGCCGCCAGCATCCCGAGTGGACCATCAAATACGGTCGTGACTGGTGGATGAACCCCGGCGTGCCTCAGGTGCGCCAGCGCGTTCTTGATGTCATCCTTGATGTCACCCGCCGCTACGATGTCGATGGCATCCACATTGATGACTACTTTTACCCCTACCCTGTCAATGGCAGCGATGGCAAGCCTCTGCCCTTTCACGATGAGGAAACCTACGCCGCCTACAAGCAAAGCGGCGGCGCTTTGGAACTGATGGCCTGGCGGCGGAACAACGTCGATGACACCGTGCGCTCCATTTACGCCGGCATCAAAGCCCTCAAGCGCGCAGTCAAATTTGGCGTCAGCCCCTTTGGCCTCTGGCGTCCCGATCATCCTCCAGGCACCGGCGGTGGACTGGACCCCTACGAGCATCTCGGGGCCGACAGCCGGGGCTGGCTGCAAAAA
>CANHTV010000460.1 GCA_947463285.1 Verrucomicrobiaceae bacterium
AGCGCATCAACGCCATAATCTCCTCCATGAAACCATTCTCCTGCATCATTGTCTCGACGTGTCTGCTCATCGCGAGCTGTGAAACAGCCCCACAGAAAAAAGATCGTGTAGCCCCCGCCCCGATTCCGCTCCCTGAAGCAGAGCCTGTTCGCGCACTAGCTCCCATTTCCAATAGTGTTGACAGCTCAGGAGTGGTGACAACGCCGACAGGCTTACGTTACAAGGTGCTTCAGTCAGGTGCCGCCACAGGAAGATCTCCAACCATGTTTGATACTGTCATGGTTCACTACCGCGGTACGCTCACGGATGGCACCGTCTTCGATAGCTCGTATGATCGCGGTTCACCAGCCACCTTTGGTGTCGGACAGGTCATCCCAGGCTGGACAGAGGCTCTGCGCCTGATGAAGCCTGGTGACAAATGGTTGCTACAGATTCCATCGCACCTCGCCTACGGCAGCCGGTCCGTCGGTGCCAAAATACCACCAAACAGTGATCTCATCTTCCAAGTCGAGCTACTTCAGGTCATAGGTGGCCTGTAAAATAGAGACTGTTGGTTTAAATCACCATGTCGCGTCATGAGCCAATGGCGAGCCAATCAAACTCCACAGCATAAACCCGAGATGCCGCCCAGGTGGAGATCACGGCACTGAAGCCACTAGGCGTAATGTTTTCAGCTTTCAGAGTCAGGCGTGAGCTGTCTCTCTGATCCGTGTCAAAGCCTGTCAGCCCCAAATGCACCACGGGCACTGCGGTAAAAGCTGAGGCAAAAACAATGTTCACGCAAAAATGCCGCACCTCCTCCGCTTCGTCTTCGCAGACATTCAGAGTCCATCCTTCCGAAAGAATACCGACTCCAAGATGCGATGATAGAACTTGCCACGGAACTGGTGATGAATGCATAAAATGGACAATCTAAGCAGCATCTGGGCCGAATCCCTCCTCATCATCAGGATTCGTCAATTCACCTTAAAAGCGACGAGGTTCACGTGGATGGTTCAGGGTCGCGATCTTGGCGAACTTAAGTTCATCAAACCCAATGCGATAATCCGAATAGTGCTTCGTGAACGAGTCGCAACCAAGCGAGCTGACAGCGCGGGCTTCGAAGATGGACGGGCTGAGCAAACGTGTGACGGTGTCACCGTAGTGGGATACTGCGCCACTCCTTGGCCACGCACCTGATCCTTCTTCGCGGGGTGGATATCCGCAGCATCCTCAACCATGTGGATGTACGGACGACGGCGAACTACACCGCACTCACCAATGCGATGCGCGGGGAGATCACCAGCCCGCTGGATGATTTATAAAACAGCAGGCGCAAAGGGGCGCAGAATTCATTCCGTAGCAGGTCGCGTTTAACCCAGCGTCGAGTTTCGTGCGATCATCAAGACATGAGTGGTGGGCAGACAGTGAGAACTGATGCTTTGAACCACTCAGGTGCACTGATGAGACACGCTCAGATTTCTGAATATGTGTGCCGATGAGTGGTTAGCGGCGTGAGGGGCAGTTGGGGCTTCTCAATCCATGGTGCTTGATGGCGGTGAGATCGGAACGGGGGGCGCTATGTGCGCTGAGTCTGCTGCGGAATGAATTTCGCGCTCCGGGGGAGTCTTCGGGGGCATGCACCCGCACGTCGTATTTGAGGCTTTCTAGCTGCTTGAGAAGGCAGTTTTTGAGCTACCTACGGAACAGCTAGCGCACGAACCGCCGTAGAAGCACGATCACTTCGCAAAAGCCCTGTCCTTCGCATTCCCGCCGCTGACGAGGTAGGCGATGAGGTCGAGGAGTTCGTCTTGGTTCAGGGAGTTGATGAGGCCTGGGGGCATCATGCTGACTTTGCGGGTCTCTTTTTTGGCGATGTCGCCTTCGTTGATGGCCATCTGGTCGTTCGGGGCGAAGGGGTTGGCCATGACGAAGACTTTGCCATTCTCCTCAACGACGATGCGGCCGAGGATGGTGCTGCCGTCTTTTTTGGTGATCTGGTGGCTGTCGTATTGATCGGAGATGACCTTGCTGGGATCGACGATGTTCTCCATGAGGTCGCGCAGGGTGTAGCGGTTGCCGGCACCAGTGAGGTCGGGGCCGATGCTGCCGCCATCGCCATTGCAGCGATGGCAGGTGGCGCACATGGTGGCGCGATACATGGCCTCGCCATTGGCGAAGTCGCGGCCTTTGAGCCCGCCGCTGGTGAGGGCGACGACTTCATCGACGCTCCAGTTTTTGCCGGGGCCTTTCGGGGCGACGTAGTTGGGAATGTTCACGCTTTCGGTTTTGGTGCCGAGGGCTTCGAGTTCGGTGAGTTCGGCCTGCGGAACAAAGGTAGCCATGGCGTCTTTGCGGATGTTTTCGATGAAGCCTTTGAAGCTGTTGCCACCCTTCCAGGTGCGGGCGCGGGTGAACCAGGAGAAGTACGTCTTGCGGCTGTCGGAAGTCCAGCCAGCGGTAGCATTGCGCAGAGCGAACATGTAGCTGATCTGCTGGGCGTTCGGGCGGCTACCAGCGGCGGCACGGGCGGCGTTGGCGTAGCCATCATTGCGGCTCAAAACGGCATCGGTGGCGACTTCCTGGAAGTCATCTTTGGCTGTGGCCATGAGGCCTAGGGTCTGGGAGACGACCTTCGTGGAGTCGATGGCGACGAGGATTTGGCAAAGCTCGCGGTTGATCATGGCGTCCTCGGTGGGATACACGGCATCGAGTTTCTCGGCGATGGCGGCGCAGACATCGGCGTCGGGTTTACCAAGGCGGATGAGGACGAGCTGAAGAGCACGCAGGGAGGCGAGGGTTTGGGCGGTGTTAAGCTGGTGGCCTTCGAGGCGGCCCAGAGCTTTGAGCATGTCGATTTGCAGTTCGGCATTCTCCGGGGCGACCTTGCCGATAGGCTCGGAAGAGGTGCCGGTGGGCTTGGCGGTAGGTTTGCCACCTTCATAGGCACCCTTGGCTCCGCTGACTCGGGCGAGCGCGATGATGCCTTCGATCAAGGCGACGGGGTGAGTTTCGCTCAGAGCCTTGTCTTTCCAGACTTCCACGGGCAGGCGCTCGATGGCGACGCGGGCGGCATAACGGACGTTGCGGTCGCTGTGGCTGAGGTAAGGCCAGGCGGTGGCGAGGGCTTTTTGAGGGTCGGCACCATCTTTGTGCAGCTCTTCGATGGCGGCTCTCATGCGGAACTCCTCATCCAGCAGCAAGGCCTCGGCTGGAGCTGTGGATTCATCGCCTGCGTAGGTCACGCGATAGACGCCCGACTGGGTCTTGCGACCGCCGACGGCGAAGTACATCGCCCCGTCCTGCGGATGGATCACGACATCGGTCAGCGGCAGGGGTTTGCCAAAGACGAACTCTTCCTTTTCGGCGATGTAGCTCGCGCCTTTGGGCTGGAGGTGGATGGCCCACATGGTGCCGTAGGTCCA
>CANHTV010000461.1 GCA_947463285.1 Verrucomicrobiaceae bacterium
AAAATGAAGGCCCCCCACAGAGCCACGAAAGCCAGGAAGGCCATCACTGGCAGCAGCCATGGCTTATTGAATAAAATCTTTGGCATTGAGTGGGGTGTTTGATTGTTGCTTGGCGTCAGGTCCCAGAAACTCCATGACGCGCGTGGTCATGCTGTCGCCACGCTCTGAATCCGTAACTTTGACCTGAAGCTTGAAGGGGCCTTCAAACTCAGTCTCAGGCAGTGAAAGCACCAGCGTTTTCTGTTCCTCGCCAAGAGGTCCCAGCTGCAAGGTCTCGGTAAATCCAGCCACGGAGAATTTCGCGGGCATTTCGCCGACCATTTCGAGCTTATAGGTCGCCGGGCTGTTACGCTTGTTGATGACGCGGATGAGGAACTGGTTTCTCAGCACACCGTCAGCCACATAAAACGGTGCCCCGACCATGCGCACGGCACTGGCTCGCAGCGGCGTGATGCGCATGGCAGAGAAGGTGAAAGCTCCAGCGCCGATGAATAAAAGCAGCGTGTAGAAGAGAATACGAGGCCGCACGAACTTCGTCTTACCACCATGCAGGCCAACATGAGAGTCGTAGCGCACGAGCCCTGTGGGTCTGTTCAGCTTGGTCATGATATCATCGCAAGCATCCACACAGGCCGCGCAGCCGATGCATTCGAGCTGCAAGCCATTGCGAATGTCGATACCTGTCGGGCAAACTTGTACACAGCGGCGGCAGTCGATGCATGAGCCAGTGGTGCTGCCCGCCTTGCCACGGGGCTCTCCCCGAGCCTGATCATAACCAATCACGACACTGTGATCGTCGGTGAGCGCAGATTGCAAACGCCCGTAGGGACAAAGGATGATGCAGAACTGCTCACGGAACCAACTGAAAGCAAAATAGAGAGCCACGGTCAGGAACATGACCACACCAAAAGCCAGCAGATGCTCAGATGGCGGCCCTTTCATCATCTGGTAGAGCCTTTCAAGAGATACAAAGTAGCTGAGGAAAATGTGAGCGATCACGGCTGAGATCAAAATGAAGACCGAGTGCTTCAAAGCCCGGCGCATGATCTTTTCTGAAGTCCATGGAGCATCTTCAAGCCGACGACGCACCGTGGCATCGCCATCAATCCAGCGCTCCACGCGGCGATAGACGTGTTCCATGAAGACCGTGTAAGGGCAGGTCCAACCACACCAGAGCCGACCAAACAACGCTGTGAAGTAGAAGAGCGAAAAAGCCAGTCCCGTGATCAGGAAGAACCCTACCCAGAGATCCTGAGTCGCCAAAGTGAGCCCCATGAAATGAAAACGCCGCTCCTGAACATTCAAGAAAACCGCAGGGTAGCCATTGATCGGAATCCATGGCAGAGCCACGTAAACCAACAGCAAGAGCAGAGCGACGAACTTCCTGAGCTTGGTAAAGCGGCCTTTCACATCCGCTGGGTGAACAAACTTCCGCGATCCATCCGTGTGAATGGTCGAAAGCGTCTCCAGCGTGGGGGGCTTCATAAAATGGTTGCTTACTTTTTCAGAGATGCGTCAGCAGCCAGTGTGACAGGCTCACCTTTTTCATGTTTGCTGAGGACGAATGCGACGACTTCAACCACACGTTTGAGACCGAGCTGTGGCTCCCATGGCGGCATCCCTTTGGTAACATCAGGGGCACCTTTACGCACGATGTTCAGCAGCTGAACGGGATTACCGCCATGCTTCCACTCCTTATCGTTCAGAGGCAGACCAGGCAGCTTGGCTCCAGCAATGTGGGCGCTCATGTCAGGAGCATGACAGGCCACGCAAGTCGTATTGTAGGTAGCGGCTCCGGCTTCGACGACTTTGGCATCTTTGGACATTTCCCAGAGCTTGTCATCACTGATGAGGCTCAGCTCTTTCTGCTGCACTTCGGCGATTTTAGCCATGGCATTGTCGATCTGTTTTTCGTCAGAGATGCCGATGCCGAACTGATAATAGGCGACCCAGCCGATGACGAACCAGACCATGGTGATGTACCATGTGAAAAGCCACCAGTTCGGGAGCTTTTGGTCGAACTCCTGGATGCCATCGTAGGAGTGTGCGCGTAATACGGGGCCGGAGTCAGTAGAGGTATTTGGTTTCATGCGTAGAAAGCGTCGGAGCTACAGAAGAGCAGAGGACGGGGGCGTGCTCCCCATGACTTGCTCATCCACATCCCGATCTTGTGCCCTCAAAAGAAGTCGCATTCCCATGATTGGGCACTTGCTCAGAACGGGGGCTGCGCTTCCTATCAGAATCTATGACTTCTTCAGATTCCCAGCAGGCCCCTCTCGGCGTTTTTGACTCCGGCGTCGGCGGACTCACCGTCGTGCGTGCTCTCCGGGAGCTGCTGCCGAATGAATCCATCATCTATCTCGGTGACACAGCGCGTGTGCCTTATGGCTCAAAGTCACCCGATACCATCCGGCGCTTCTCCATGGAGGATACGCAGTTTCTGGTGAGCCACGGCGTCAAGGCTGTGGTCGTGGCCTGCAATACCGCCACGGCTCATGCGCTACCGACACTTCAGGCGACTTTCCGTGTCCCCGTCATCGGCGTTCTTGAACCTGGGGTGGAGGCCACGCTCTCCGATCCCGGCTGTGAAAGAGTCGGCATCATCGGCACCGCCGGCACCATCCGCAGCAGTGCCTATCAATATGCCCTGGCGATGCGCAAACCCGGTCTGCAAATCCACGCCACCGCCACGCCCCTGCTGGTGCCCTTTGTCGAAGAAGGCTGGACCGAGCACCCAGCTCTGAAATTGGTGCTGAAGCAGTATCTCGACCCGCTTTTAGAAAAGGGCATGGACACCCTGGTTCTGGGCTGCACGCATTACCCGCTGCTGATGCCCATCCTGAATAATATGCTGGGGAAAAAAGTGCGCCTGGTCGATAGCGCCAGCACTTGCGCCGCCCACACCCAGCGCGTGCTGGAGCAGCAAAACCTGCTGCGCACCGCTCGCAGTAAACCGTCACTGGAGATCTATCTCACGGACCTTTCAGAGCAGGCCGAGGCCCTGGCCAAGCGCTTCTTGGGCACGGACTTCGGCAAGGTGAAGAAAGCGAATCTGTGAAAAGAACGAATGCTGGCTATCTCTGAAGTCATCACCTTTTGTGAAATCGGGCTCTAGGAGTCTTGGATTTGTGGAGTCTTGAAAATCCAAGACTTCCCTACTCCACCGTTCCATGAGCGGAATCACAAATGATGGCGACGGGAAGTCTAAATTCTAAAGTAGAGATTTGGCGGTATCCATCATTCATCCACCACCGGAGCGATACTCAACAGCGCCAGCGAAGGTTTCCCTTCCTCGCGAGCCTGTGCCAGATCGACTCGGAACTGCATCTGCCAGTCGTTGAGTTCATCGGGATCGACGAGCACCTGACTGACCAGCCAGCTGGCGTTGTCG
>CANHTV010000462.1 GCA_947463285.1 Verrucomicrobiaceae bacterium
GATCGAGGTAGTTTTTGCTCTCGGGTGTCAGCATCGCGGTTTGAGGCGAGGCTGTTTCTTTGAGAAAAACATGGTCCTCAGGCTGCGGCGGCTGATGACCGCTGGCTGTGGTAATGCCATGTCGAGCGGTGTATTGGCCTGTCAAAAGAGAGGCGCGGGTAGGCGAGCAGAGCGGCTGCGAATAGGCATTGGTGAAGCGCATGGCCCGTTTGGCGAAGCGGTCAATGTTGGGCGTCTCGTAGTATTGCGAGCCATACACACCACTGTCCATCCAGCCCATGTCATCGACGAGAAACAGCACGACGTTTGGCTTGGCTGCTTGGGCGGCCAGCGTCAGTGAGAAAAAGGCAGACAGGAGTAGCTTCATGGAGCGCCTGCAAACGCAGCAGCTGCTTTGGAATTACAGCTTAAACCAGCTTCAGGCGTTTTCTCATCAGCCATTCCACGGTCAGGAGCACGATGACAGCACCGAACCACCACCAGCTGGACCACAGGTTGGTTTCTTGGATCGTCACCTGCCTGCGGTCGATGGATTGAAGCAGGTTTGGCAGTTCGGTGGCAGCTTGTTCTTCTCTCAAAAAACGACCTCCAGAGGCGTTCGCCATCGCTTCGAGCAAGGGACGATTCATGGTCAAGGTGGCCAACTCGGGATTCCCAGCATCGGCGACGCGCAAGGATAGGCGTAGATCACTGCGGGTGGCACTGGAGCTTTCAGCCACAGCGATCTCATACGCTCCGGCTTTGAGTGGTGGTGTCAGCGTGCGATAGATGCCGAAATGAGTGGGATCAGGCTCGAGTTGCAGCGTGGCAATCTCTTTGCCATCCAGCAGCAAAAAGGCGCGAGGTTCAGCCTGACTCACCAGTTCGCCAGAGGCATTGCGGACTCGAACACGGATCTCGCTTTGCTCTCCCGGTGTGTAACGCAAGCGGTCGGTGCCGATGGATAATTTTTTGTCCTCAGCCTGGAACGGCGGTGCGGCAACCCAGGCAGCAAGCTGCATCCAGAGGCGCTGATGGTAAAGATCACCGACCTGGAAGCGCCAGCGCCAGAGGTCGTCGGAGGCCAGATAAAGCACTGCACCTGCTCCGACGGGGCGAAAGACGGCCGCAGGATTGTTTCCCAAATTGGCGAGAGTGATGGAGCCCGGCTCTGCCTTCACCTGGGCTGCCCAGCGCATTTCTGGAAGGCTGGGCCAGAGGCTGGCATTGGCACTAGGACTATCGCTCAGCCGCAGGGCTTGCTGGCGCTCGCCGTCGGTGGTCAGACTCCAGGCTGCGCTTTTGAAACTGGTTGAGGTTGCGGAAGTCCAGGAAACAGGGATGAGCGAAGCTGGTTTACCCTTCAGCCATTCTTTGAGATGACCGTGGATGCCGTCGATCAGGATCAGGCCGCCGCCACGTTTCTCCACATATTCGACAAGCCAGTCGAGCTGGAATTCCTTGAAGCGGGCAGGGGAGAGGTCGCCGATGAGAACGAGGTCATAACTGAGCAGTTCCTCTCGTGTCAGGGGAAAGAGCTTCTGTACGGCGCAGTCGTCGATTTTTTCCGCATAATCATCGAAGATGAGTTTCGATTCCCAGCGCTCATCACGGTCGAAGTGGTTGTGGATGTAGCGAGTCTCCCAGCGCGGACGGCCATCGAGGATGAGGACCTTGCGTTTTTTTGTCAGGAGATGCAGGGCGACCTCGCGACTGTTGTTCGCACGGGTTTTTTCCAAGCTGGCGCGTTCTCCTTGGACTGCGACTTGGACGTTTAGCAGACGAAGCGTTTTATCGCGTTCATTGGCGTCTGCTGGCGGCAGTTCTTTGACTGGGAAGCTGAAGTCAAAACGGCGCTCGCCTTTGCCTTCGCCTGTGAAGCTCTGCTCCCATAGAGTCTTGCCTGCGCTGCTGATTTTCACCTGGGCTGGTGTTCCCGCAGGCAGTGAGTCACTGATGAGTACACGACCTTGCAGGTTTTCCTCGGTGAAAACGGATTCCGCCGTAAGCACATTCAACACGCTGAGATCCGGCGGCGGCACTTCGGTGCCAAAACCCACGGTGAAGATCGGTGTGGTTGATTGCTTCATGGTGCTGGCAAACTCTTCCGGCGAACCGGGGCCATTGTGCTGCCCATCGGAGAACACGACCAGCGCGGTGCCTGGTGTCACCGGGCCGAGGGCATCACGCAGGGCATTGTCCAGATTCGTGATCGGTGCATCCGCTTGGACTTCCAGGCTCGTTGGCATTTCACCAGAGGTGTCTTTGCCTTTTTGGCGATGCCACCACACGCGCTGAGTTTGCTGTCCGCGCAGGAGGACCAGCTCCACATCCTGGGTTTCTGTGAGTTTTTTTAGCAGCGGCGTCGTGCCTGAAAGCAGCATCTTTTCAGCACGGGCCAGCCGGGCTTCGTTGCCAGCATCTTCCAGCTTCATACTCGCTGAGGTATCGACGGCGAGAACCACGCGCCCGAGCTGTCTCTGGGTGGTCTCACGACGCATCACCGGACCTGAAAGAGCCAGCACGAGAATAAAAACGGCCAGAGTCCTGCACGCAGCCGGAACCCAGGCAAAGGCCCCCGAGTGAAACTTCATCTCACGTTGATACAAAAACCACATCGCCACCGCCAACCCCAAAGCTACCAGCCACACCATGGGGACATGGTAGTCACCAGTGAAGCGCAGGGTAGTTTCGGTGGTTGGGGTCATTAGGCGATGATGGAAACGGTTTTTTGATTAATCTCGACCAGCGTGCAACTTGATAGAGCCTGGATGATCTCGGGGAGATGTGATTCGAACATCGCACGAGTGTTTTTAAGTCCTAAGTTGCCAGTGCGGACGAGCACTAGTTTCCAAGGGCGAGCGTGCAGCAGGTGCGAGTAATAAAAGTAGGTGTCCTTGGTAACAACCACTCGCTTCTCATCGACTGAAACCTGATTGAGAATGCCGCCGCGAGTCTTGTTTTGTGCTGGCAGGTCTAACGTGTGCAATGCATCATGACCAGCTGCGGCAAAAACTTGGCGCAGACTCGGTGGTAAATGGGCATCTAGCAGAAACTTCATGCGGCGACGAGCTGCCAGCTCCGAAGTTTCAGGGATTGATTGGCAAACTGAATGCAGGCCAGAAGATCTTCACGCTCCAAGTCTGGAAATTCGCTGAGCACATCTTCAAAGCTGTCTCCTGCCGCCATGTATTCCAGCAAAGTTTCCACCGGGTACCTCATTCCTCGCACGACGGGCTTCCCATGACAGATCTCGGGATCAATCATGATCCGGTCGATGAGCCTGGGGCTGGTGAGTGATGGGGAATTTGTCATGAGGTTAGTTACGCTGCGATGATGCTTGTTTCAAACAGCTTCAGCCCCTGGCGATCCTTTGTTGCAGTAGCACTTCCAAGAAAA
>CANHTV010000463.1 GCA_947463285.1 Verrucomicrobiaceae bacterium
GCGGTGATCTTGGGCGGCGTCAAAAGCATCTCCCGAGTTTGTGGTTACCTCGTGCCGATCATGGCAGTTGGTTACATCATCGGCTGTGTACTCATTCTCATCAAAAACGCCTCTGTGCTGCCTCAGGCTTTCTTGGATATCTGGAATGGTGCCTTCGCTGGGCAGGCTGCGATCGGCGGTTTCCTCGGGGCTGGGATGCGTCAGGCGGTGCAGGCCGGTATTGCCCGTGGCCTGTTTTCCAACGAATCTGGTCTAGGCAGTGCGCCGATCGTAGCGGCAGCGGCGCAGACACGGAATCCGGTTCGTCAGGCTTTGGTTTCATCCACCGCTACGTTCTGGGATACGGTAGTGGTCTGTTTGATGACAGGTCTGGTCATTGTCAGCAGTGGTCACTGGAAAGAAGGTTTGGATAAAGGTGCCCTGACGACGGCTGCCTTTGCTGATCTTCATACCCTTGGGCCAGTGTTTCTTATCTTTGGTCTCACGACCTTCGTGTTTTCCACCATTCTGGGGTGGAGCTACTACGGTGAAAAAGCAGTGGAGTACCTTATTGGAGCCCGTGCCATCAAGCCGTATCGCGTGCTTTGGGTTCTTTTTGTCTTGGTCGGCGCAGTGCAGCCTGCGGCCGTGATCATGGACTTCTCCGATGCGGCTAACGGCCTCATGGCGATTCCAAATCTCATTTGCCTCATCAGTCTGCGCGGTGTCATCGCTGCGGAGACGAAGGCTCATGAGCATGATCTGCTCTGATTTTGCTCGGACGCATTTACACCTCGCTCGGCATCAGCTTCAGCAGTTCCTTGGGTAAAGGTGATTCGAAGATCATCTCCTTGCCGGTGCGAGGATGCAGGATCTTCAGCTTCGCTGCATGGAGGGCGACTCGACGCACCGGGTCAGACTTGGCACCGTATTTTTCATCGCCCACGATTGGGCAGCCAGCCTCGGCCAGTTGCACTCGGATCTGGTGACGGCGTCCGGTTTCCAAAGTCAGCTCTAATAGCGTCCGGCCCATGCCCTGACGCAGGACTCGGTAGTGCGTGATCGCCTCGCGTGTCATGGCACTGCCTGATGGGTGGGTGAAAACACGGTGCGGCTGGCTTTCGTCGATGTGTGCTTTCAGAGTGCCCTGGTTCGCGGGCGGCTTGCCCTCCACAAGTGCCAGGTAGCGTTTTTCAAAGGATTGCCACTCCGCTTGGAGCATCTCTTTGGCCTCCTCTGTCTTAGCGAAAAGCAGCACGCCTGAGGTTTCACGATCCAGACGATGCACCACCCAGATGCGCGCCATGCCAGTGCGGGCACGATCGCGGACGTAGAGCGTCATCGCATTGTAAGCGGTGCGCAGTTGTTCCTTTTCTGTGGCGATGGTCAGCAGATTCACCGGCTTGTGGATCACGACGATGTCAGCATCCTCATGCAGCACGCTCATGCCCTCCGGCAGATCCGGCGTGGGCGGCGGCGCTTTCACGGGCTGGATGCTCACGGCATCGCCAGCACACAGTTCATGGTCATGACGCGTGATGGGTTTTCCATTCACCACGACGGCACCAAATTTCAGCCACTGCTTCACCTTGGTGCGCTTTACCTCCGGCCACTGGGCGAAAAGATAGGGGAGGAGGGGCTGGGCTTCAGTGACGTTCCGTGAGGGCTGCATCCCTCTTGGTAAGATGCGCCCGCCCTTTGGTCAAACCGCATCCTGTCAAACTCAACCGCGTGCAGTGATGGGCGTGCGGCGACCATCATCGCGGAAGAAGGACTCCATGCGCTGACGCAGGTCGGCATAAAAGGCACCGGCCATCTCCTCCAGCATCTCAGCCTTGGCCGAGACACCATTCTGAGTCATGCGCTCACGCTCCAGACGAATTTTTTCCTGGAAGGCCTTCTCCAGCTCCATGAGATGCTCCAGGAATGCCTTGGCCGCGCGGCTGCGATCCACACCTTCGATGAGAGATCTTTCCAGCGGACGATTTTGCGTGATGTGCAGAAAGGGGCTGTCCACGAGCTGCTTCATGTAGCGATCAAAGCCTTTCAGAAAGGCCAGTCGTTCGCTGGCAAACTTCACTTCTTCACAGTCCAACAGTGAGTCGTACGGGCCGGGCTTCGAGAAGAATTTTACAACTAGCGGGATCGTATCCACTAGCATGAATAGCAGGGAGAGAACGATATAGGCAATGAAGGCAAAATTTCCGCCTTCAGCACCCTGGTCAAACAAATGATGCAAAGCCAGCGTCTGCGTTAGGATGTCACGTCGTGGCTCCGAGCGGATCTTTTCAATGCGGGCTTCTTCGTCCTTACCGAGGCGGGTGATCTCCGCCTGGAGGTTATTAAATTGCACGAGCAGCGCATCAATTTGCGCCTTTAAGGTCTCGCGGATGGCATTTTGCTGCCCCACAAACTGATCTGCCTGCTGCTGCTGCACCTGCTTACGCAGAGCATCGATGCGGTCCTGCTCCGCCTTGAGTTTGGCGGCCTGTTCGGTGGCCTTGGCATCCAGTGCCGCCTTGACGCCGTCCTCTGCCGCCTTGATCTCCGCCACCACGGCCACACGCGTCTTGGTCATGGTGTCCAGCACCCCACTGAGGCGGGCGGATTCTGCACGACGCCAAGCCAGCTGATCTTCCTGAATGCTTTTCGCACGTGGCCCGAGTCCGACGATGCCGCTGCGCTGGCCATTGACTTCACGCTCGAAGTCGGTCTGCCATTGGTTCAGCTCCGCAGCGATTTTTTGATAATCCGCGCTGGTCTTGGCCATCTCTTTGTCCAGCGCCTCTAGGCGTAGTTTTCCTGGGGCTACGGATTCGGCGATCTTGGCCTCGCGCTCGGCTTTGGCCTTCTTTTCATCTTCCGTCAGAGGTTTCTCGATAGGCTTGCCATTTTCATCCAGAAACTTGGCTGTAAAGGAGGCGTTCCAGGATTCGCGCTGAGTGGCGATTTCAGTTTCCAGTGTCTTGGCCCTGGCTTCGACGGCTGCCTTCTGCACCACGGCCAGTTCGCGTACTTTATCGATGTCCACCTGCCGTTCTTCCTCAATGACGGAGGTGATGGTGTCTTTAAAAAGCAGTAGCGTCAGCGGATGCGAGATCGTGATGCCCATGAGCGCGGCTACGACGATGCGGAGAGAGAATTGGGAGAGCTTGCGGAAGATGTTTTGATAGGCGCGGTAAGTGGCCAGCAGGGCGCGGTCCACGGTCAGGATGATGAAGGCCCAGACCAGCGAGACTGCCGCGATGACCCAGACATTGTCTGTTAGCGTCGAAAGCGCATAAGCACAGGCGATGGTGGCGAAGGTGGATGGCACCAGCACGGTGGCGCCAAAGGCCACATATTTCCGCCGTTCCCAAGCAGGGCAGGCGTCGAGATTATCAGAGCTGGCACCA
>CANHTV010000464.1 GCA_947463285.1 Verrucomicrobiaceae bacterium
AAGCATGGCCTTTGCGTTGTCTCGTTCACGTGACTTTTCAGCGGCACAGGGGAGTTGCTTCTCCTGATCAAACGGGCACTGTAGGCCCGCTTTGACACTTGCCCGAGACAGATATTTTCACACTGGCCTCGCTGGATCATTCCTGATCCATGCGATCGCCCTGGTGCTAATCGTCTGGGGCTTTAGCACGGAGGCTGGGCTGCGTTTGTTGGAGCCGGCGGAGCCTGAGGTCATCAAGGAAGAGCCTGAGGTGGCGATGATCTATCCCGAGCAGATCATCCCTGAGCCGCCTGCGCCGAAACCGCCATCGAAAGCCTTCATCCGCACGACGCAAAATGAGGCGGCTGCGGAGGCTCCGAAAAATGCGGCGTTCCAATCGGACCGAAACACCATCGCAGCCAGCAAGCTGCCATCCAAGGCGGATGCGACGCTGATGATGCCGACCACGGACGGCAAGGCCCCAACGACTCGCGAGCTGGCGAATCGTGATTACCGCGACGGCCAGATCAAAAATGATGCGGCTTTTAAGACCCCGGCTACGCCTCCTGATACGCGCCAGTCCCAACCCACGCCACCGCCAAGCCCGGTGATGCCGCCTGCACCCGCGCAGCCTGCTGTGCCGCCAACTCCAGCGCGAGAGCCGCCGAAGCAGGTCGCCCAAGTCACGCCCAACGACGCCACGCCGCTGGTGAAGATGATGGAGGAGATGGATAAAAACACCGCCCGCAGTGAAAAAGACCGTCTGCCAATCGAGGTGCGCACAGCGGAAAAGTTCACGGAGATGCCTCCGGTCAAGCCGCAGATCCGAGCCCCTGAGGATGTGCCGCCGACGATCCCGAAGGCTGTGCCTGTGCCTGACCCTGTGACCCAAATGGCGGGTAAGCCAGAGGCGGATGCCTTTACACCCTTCACCCGCACGGGGAAGATGGATGGAGCTGTGAATCGTGAAGGTGAAAACGCCGTCGATGCTGAAGCCACGCCTCTGGGCATTTACATGCGTCAGGTGACGGGTGCCGTGGAAAAGAAATGGCATCTCTATGTGCGGCTGGCCAAGGACTCCGTGACCTTTGGTCGTGTGCGTTTCCGCTTCTATGTGGACAAGCGCGGCGTGCCTCAGGATCTGAAGATTCTCTCGGACGCGCGTGATGCTGATCCCCGAATGCGAGACCTGACTCTGCGGGCTATTTTGGATGCTAAAATCCCGCCTATCCCTGAAGATCTTCAGCCAACCCTGGATGATGGGCGTGTGAAGATCGAATACGAAGCCATTGTGTATTAAACCGTGACCGTCCATACCCTCGACCTGCATTTTCAAAACACACCCGGACTCATTGCTGCCTATGTGATCGAGACACAGTCTGGTCTCTTGCTCATCGAGACAGGACCGGGATCGACTCTGGAAAATCTGCGTGTGGCTTTGCGTGAAAAAGGTCTGGATGAGAAAGCCATCCGACACGTCTTTGTCACGCACATCCACCTCGATCACGCGGGTGCGGCGGGTTGGTGGGCACAGCAGGGTGCGCAGGTCTTTTGTCACAAACAAGCGGCGCGTCATTTGATCGATCCATCGCGATTGGTCGAGAGCGCACGCATGGTCTATGCCGAGCGTATGGACTCGCTCTGGGGCGATGTTTTACCAGCCCCAGCGGAGCGTGTGACCATCCTCGCCGATGGCGCCAGCGTGACGGTGGGTGAGTTCGCCATCACCGCCTTGGACACACCAGGTCATGCACGGCATCATCATGCTTTTGTTATCGGCCAGACATGCTTCACCGGTGATGTCGCCGGGATGCGACTGCCAGGCACGGATTATCTTTCGGTCACAGCCGCACCGCCACAGTTTGATCCGGTGTCTTATGTGAACTCCGTGGATCGTCTTACCGCCGCAGGCTTTCAGAAGCTGTATCTCACGCACTTTGGTGAGGTGACGCAGGTGACGGAGCATCTCGCCAGCTATCGTCAGCGCATCCAGGCGGTGCATGAGGCCGTGCTTCAGGATCATCAGTCCGGTCTTTCTGATGAAGCGATCCGCCAGCGTTATCATGATCGCGAAAAAGCACTGGCCTTTGCCCAAGGGCTTTCCTCTGCGGATTGGGATCGCTTTGAGATGTCCAATGCCACCTCTATGTGTGCGGATGGTGTGCTGCTCGCCATTCAAAGAGCCATTCATGTTTCTGCCTAACGATTGATATGTTGCCTATTGCCGAATTTTTTGGGGAAACGCCGGATGGAGAGTCTGTCGAAGTTTTTACCCTGACCAATGCCAAGGGCCTGCGAATGCGGGTGATGACCTATGGAGCCTCTGTTTTGAGCCTAGAAGTGCCAGATCGTCAGGGTGTGCTTGCGGACGTTGTTCTGGGTCATCGTGATGTGGCGGGCTACATCGCTGATCCCTGCTTTCACGGGGCTGTTGCCGGGCGCTATGCCAATCGCATCGCAGACGCTCAGTTTGACCTGGATGGTGTCAGGCATCGGCTCGTGGCGAACAACAATCCTGCGGGCATTCCCTGTGCGCTTCATGGGGGCATCAAAGGTTACGACAAGGTCGTCTGGAAGGCGGTGGGCTGTGAGCGCGCGGATGCTCAGGGCGTGTGCTTCAGTCACCTGAGCACTGATGGCGATGAGGGCTATCCGGGGAATCTCGAAATTCACATTACCTACTGGCTAACAAACGATAACGAATGGCTAATTGACTATACAGCAAGCACTGACAAGGCAACGCCTGTGAACCTCACGCAGCATGCTTACTTCAATCTCAAAGGTGAAGGTCAGGGGGATATCTTGGATCATGAAATGATGATTGTGGCTTCTCGCTTCACCCCTGTGACTTCGGGATTAATCCCCACAGGTGAGCTGCGTCGTGTTTCTGGCACCGCCTTGGACTTCACGCAGCCTGCCCTCATCGGAGCGCGCATTGAGGCCGATGAAGAGCAGCTCCGCTTTGGCCGTGGTTATGATCACAACTTTGTGCTGGATCATGCCGAGGGTGAGCTTGCCTTAGCTGCTAGAGTCGTCGAGCCAAGCACTGGCCGCATCATGGAGGTGTTCACGACGGAGCCCGGTATGCAGTTTTACACGGGAAATTTCCTCACCGGAGAGCATTCTGGGAAGTCGGGAGTGCCCTATCATTTCCGTCATGGTTTCTGCCTGGAGACACAGCATTTTCCAGACTCGCCCAACCAGCCAGCTTTCCCCAATGCCATCCTGCGCCCGGGGGAGACACTGAAAAGCCGTACGGTCTATCGCTTCAGTATTCAGTGAGGCCGCCTATTCATTGTATGTCGAAAATTTCCCCTGCCAGTTTGATGTTAATCTTGATCCTGGGTGGATCAGGTCTCGGATGGTGGCTGACTCAGCAGTCTGCCAGC